>CAYWXC010000053.1:1562-4928 GCA_964462345.1 Microcaldota archaeon
TTGTTTGTAGTTGTTGTCGGCGCAGTTGTTGTTCTGAAGGAATTTACTGAGTTGATTGTATGATACCTTTCTCATATCTATTTGCTATCGGGCTTTCCCTTTTTGGGATAGGGCTTGCAGGCATAGCTTCAGAAAGGCATCTTGTTGTCATACTCCTTTCTGTAGAAATAATGCTCGCCTCAAGCACAATAATATTAGTTGGTTTCTTCACGTTTGCAAATAATGCGAATCCATCAGCGCTTATAATGTTGGTAAGCATATGGGCCGTCGCTGCAGCAGAGATAATCGCTCTTATAACATTTTACGTGTACATGAAGGGCAAAGGCATAAGCTTTGACGTATCGCGGCTCTCGAAATTTAAATGGTGACTTTATGATCGCGCTTGTATTGCTATTGCCTCTTTTCATCGCCCTCTTGGGCATGGCCTTGGTCGATTCGAGAAGAGCGGGCCTGATAAGATACATTCCTTTCTTTGCTAGTATTGCCAGCCTTCTTCTCTTACCGTTGGTTTCTTCCGGAGAATCTAGCATACCTTGGTTTACTATAGCGGGACATACTTTTACAATAGCGACAATAAATTCCCCGATTAATACTCTCTTGCTATTCATAATCTTCTTCATGGCTTCGATAATTTTTGTATACTCTTTCGGGTTCATGGATGTTATTAGCGAACAGAAACGATTCTATATAGAGATGACTGCATTTGAGATAGCAATGGCCGGATTTGCAATGAGTGGCAATTTCATAATGCTATTCATCTCATGGGAATTCCTAAGTTTAACGAGTTATCTTCTTATAGGATTCTGGTACTTCCGCGAGAGCGCTTCGTTAGCTGCAAGGAAGACCGTTACGATAATAATGATAGGGGATATAGCACTCATATCTTCAATGGTGATCTTTTACACCATTTTTGGAAGTCTAACATTCACAACAATCATTACTGCATTGGGCAGTGTGCCTGCAACTTACCATGATTCTTTCTTCATTGGCGTATTTTTGCTAATAATAGCAATATTCACAAAATCCGCTCAATTTCCGTTTCAAGAATGGCTTCCAGATGCCATGGAAGGCCCCACGCCAGTCTCTGCATTTCTGCATTCAACAACTATGGTAAAGGCGGGCGTATTCGCAACTCTAGCACTCCTTCCGATATTCATAGATACAGGATATGCAAAAATTCTATTTTATGTGGGAATACTAACTGCCATACTGGCAACTTTGAACGCATCAAGGGAACTCCATGTGAAACGTGTTATTGCTTATTCCACTATACAAGAATTATCTTTGATGATAGTTGCAATATCTAGTGGCGCAGTTCTCGCAGGAATTTACTTTTTCATAATACAGAGCTTCTACAAGGCACTTCTCTTCTTCAGTTCTGGGGTTATGATGAAAGCAACCGACAACGAGGATCTTAACAAAATCACGGGCCTGCGTGAAAACAAGTTGCTTTATTTCTCAACACTTTTCGGAGCTCTCTCTCTGGCTGGATTCTTTCCATTCGCAGGATTCTTTTCAAGCATCTCCATAAGCTCAACATTCTCCACAAGTGCAAACTTCATAGTTTACCTGATAATCTCTCTTATCAGCATGGGTACAAGCTTCTACATATTCAGATGGCTCATGCTCGCCTCAAAGGATCCAAAGGACTCAGGGGTTAAAGTCAGATACCAGACTGCTCCGAAGAGCATGGTTCTTACAACAGCATTTCTTGCTGTGCTATCACTCGCCTCTTCTGTAATATTCTTTAATCTGAAGGGAGTATTACCTTCAATAACATTGTCCGGCTCTTACTCTGTCGGGACACTGCCATTGAATCTCTCAATTGGTGAAGGGGTTCTGGAAACTATCCTTATAATTATTGGACTTGGCATAGCCATGCAACTATACTCAAAGACCAAAAAAAGCAGGCCTATGCTGATCTCAGACTGGGTGCTTCACAGCACATTGCTCTTCAATAGGATATACACCTCCACAGCATCAATGGTTTATTACCTGGGTGAAGGCATAGCAATATTTGACTTATATCTAAGCGATGTATTTGATTACCTGGGGCATCTCTCCTATTTGCTCGCAGCGCGGCTTAGACACGTAGCAGTTGGAGATACCAATCTTTATGTATTAATATTCTCCATAGGCATACTTTTCACTACGGGGTGCCTTTACATATTTATACTAAAGTGAGATTATGGATATTCTTTCATACCTTCTTGTTTCTGTAATAATCCTGCTACCATTATTCTCATTCATATCCAGAATGCTGAAGAAACGCAACGTTCAGTTTGGCATCACAACATTACTACTATTTACCATATTGCTGATGCTGATAAGCTTGGATCTAAGCGGAACAAAAGCCACAATTTTCCAGATATTGTCAATAAACCCCTTTTCAATATTTTTCGGAATAGTTTTCACTTCCGGCTTTATTCTGGTAAACATCCTCGCAACAGAATACTCTGATAAATATGAAAATTTTTCTCTCCTTGCAAGTTTTGCTCTCGTTGGCATGTATCTTGTTGCAGCTTCCAACTCCCTTATCACAATCTTCCTCGGGATTGAATTTGCAACCCTTCCCTCTGTATTCATAATACTGCTTTCAAAAAAGAGCATCGAAGCCGCAGCAAAACTATTCATAATGGCAGCCATAGCTATAGCCATACTATCATTTGCAATAGTAATTTCTTACGGTGCAACAAACACCTTCGCCATCCCTCAACATTCGAATGGCTACTTCTTACTGTTCGCTGCAATCTTATTCATAGCTTCTCTGGGATTTGAAGCATCGATATTCCCATTTAATGTTCTCATGCCTGATGTTTATTCTGGTTCTCCAGCATATATAACAAGCATGCTTGGCGGGATCAACAAAAAGATGGGGTTTGCAGCCCTTATTCAAGTCATGATACTTGTTCTGATATCTTATCATGAACTTTTTTATGTGATTGCAATACTATCCATCTTGACAATGTTTTATGGCAACCTCGTTGCAATAATGCAGAAAAACGTCAAAAGGATGCTTGCATACTCTTCAATCTCCCAATCAGGATATATATTAATAGGGATAGCTGCATTCGGGAGCGGTGGCATATCCGCGGCGCTATTCCAGATATTCGCGCACACATTCCTTTTCATAGGTTTGCTTGGGATAGTCGCATGGATGGAGTCAAAAGGCCGGATCAATATAGACAATTACATAGGCTTGAATAGTGAGAACAGGCTCGCAGCCTTTTCAATAACAATATTCATGCTCTCTCTAGTTGGACTCCCATTTACTACGGGATTCATTGGGAAGTTCCTACTCTTCTTTAGTGCGGTTAATGGGAACTTGGTATTTCTTGCAATATTCGGTATAATAAATAGCATAAT
>CAYWXC010000054.1:0-1641 GCA_964462345.1 Microcaldota archaeon
GTGAAGGAAGGAGTAGCAAATGCAGATATAATTTACACAGATACTTTCGTGAGTATGGGACAGGAAAAAGAGGCGGAAAAAAGAAAGGCACTCTTCTCCAAGTATCAAGTTAATAATGCTATGTTAAATTATGCAAAGAAAGATGTTCTCGTGATGCACTGCTTGCCTGCACATAGAGGAGAAGAGATTGCTGCAGAAGTAATCGATGGGCCAAAGAGCATAGTATGGGACCAGGCGAAGAACAAGCTTCTGCTTGAGCAAGCAATAATTTTGTACTTATCTGAAAAAAAGCTCTGAGCTTATTCTTAAAAAGTGAAATAAATGGCAGTAAAAACAATTAGCCAAGCAATGGAGAGGAATTTGAAATCCGAAGTCAGTATAAGACTAGCTACGCATAGAGACCTCGACAGGATATTTTCAATAATCGATGCTGAAGCTTCTAGGAGCGGAGCGGTTGACAGGGTGAGTAAGGAAACGCTAACAAAATGGATTTCCATTTGCAACTCATATGTAGCAGAAGATTCTAATGGCGCAATAGTGGGCCACAGAGCTGTTTTAACAGTCAACAGCGAATGGGCAGAGCTCAGGTCGGCTGTCGTTAATGATTCATATAGAGGCAATGGGGTGGGATATAAGCTTGCAGAGGCCCTTCTTGATGGGTTTGTGAAGAATAATCCCAATATCAAATATATAATATCAGTAAAGAATGAGGCTAGCAATGGAAGGGGGATACTGGTAGCTCTTGGATTCGAGAAGATGGAAAGGAATGAAGGGCTTGATAAGATGCTCTCCATACCCAATGAAGATAGATGGGAGCTCTTTGCATTGGATGCAGAGAAGTATAGACTCAAATCCAGCGCGAGAAGCTAACCATATTTATATTTTTATAGGAAAAGAGTATTGGTTTAATGAAAACATTCTGCATATCACTTGGTGGAAGCATCATCTCCAGGGAGGATGGAGTCAATATAGATTATATCAAAAAACTGGGAGAGATGCTCTCAAAACATAGGCAAGGCAGAAGCTTTGTCATAGTTGTTGGAGGTGGATATGTCAATAAGGTGTACATAGACGCTGCGAAGAAAGTCATACGAAACAATTCTGTGCTCGATGAGATAGGAATAGCATTCACGAGAATAAATGCTCTTTTTCTTAAAGATATGCTCTCAGAATATCTTAAGGTTTATTCAAACATAATAACCAGCATCGATGAACTGAAGATGGTTATGAGTGGCAACGAGGTCTCTGTGCTTGGAGGTCTTCTTCCAGGAATAACAACGGATTCCACATGCGTGCTCGCATGCGAGGCTGTGGGAAGCAAGGAGCTGATAAATGTGAGCAAAGTCCCTTACATATATGATAGACCTCCTTCAGAAAAGAATGCAGAGATCTTGGAAAAGCTTAACCATGATAAGATGATAGAGCTAGCGTATAAATATGATTCACGAGGAGCCAGGGAGAATTTTATATTCGACCTTGTTGCAAGCAAGCTCGCCAAACGATCAAACATAAAGGTAAGCTTCGTGAATGATGACATAGCAGAGCTGGAGAAAGTAATACTCGGAGAGAAGCATAAAGGCAGCGTAATTACTAACTAGTCCTTGATTGCAGTGTATTCTTACGAGGAATAGAATTTAAAAG
>CAYWXC010000054.1:1741-4918 GCA_964462345.1 Microcaldota archaeon
GCAGAATATCAAAAGCATTTGGCATATTAATGCTTCAATGCTTCGACATTCTTTATTGAGGATACTTTCTTCAATGCAGCATATGTTGCAAGAGCAGTGTTGAATACAGATTTTGTGCTGCCTCTGGAGAAAGTCCAGACGTCTTGTATGCCTGCGAGCTCCAAAACTGCTTTTACAGTCTCCCCTGCGACGATCCCTACTCCTCTTGGAGCGGGCTTGATAAGAACCTCTGCGCCCCCTTTCTTAGCGCTTACAGTTATTGGAAGAGTATGCTTTGTTCCGCAGCTGCATTCCCATGAACCGCAGCCTAGATTTAGAGGGATTATATTCTTCTTTGCACTGATAACAGCAGTTTCTATGGACGGCCTTACCTCAACATTCTTTCCTACGCCTATCCCTATATGTCCGTTCCTGTCACCGACAATCGCTGTGGTTCTATATTTCTGCTTTCTGTTGTTCTTAGTCATTCTCTGAACTGATGAGATCTTAAGCACTTTATCTTCCAAGTTTGGTATTAAGGCATCGACTATCTCTACTTCCTTGATTGGCTTTCCCATAGCGAATATCTCTTCGATGCTCGTTATCTGCTTATCTTTTACAAGCTTCCCAACCTTGGTCTTTGGCTCCCATTCCTCGAAATTGAAGACTTTTGGCTCGTTTCTGCGATCAGATCTATTAAATTTTCTCAAAACATCAACCTTATATCTTTTTCTTTACCTCTTCAAAGAGTGCATGCAATGATTCTGGCTCGACCTTGGCTTTTATGTAAGAGGAATATTCTTTCTTATATTTCTCTGGGTCCTTTTCCTTCATCTCTTTAGCATAATTATTCTCTGAGAGATCATAAACCTTGGTATTTATATCAAAACTTCCGTGCACCTTAAGTCCACCATCCACACATCCTTTTGCAAAGACGAATGGAATTGAATTTTTGACAGGCTGACTCAATCCAATATCGAGTATGCATTCCTCTGAGATGGATTTTGCCTTCTTTGCAAGCAGAAATCCAGTTAAGTATGCTGTTGCCCTGTTTGCTCTGCTAAGCCAATTGAACTTTTTAAGCTCTTCTGAACCAGCATAGGAAAGGACCTTATCTCCAGCCTCTTCATATTTTATGATCTGGCCAAATATTCTCTTATTGCTCTTTCGAACAACTATCCTGCACATGTTGCTCTTGACTAAGGCGAGCCTCTTCCTGTAATTGGTCTTTGACTCGCGTCGTCTCTTGAATTTAATATCTTTTATGCTAGCCATGAAAATCACTTATCTGACTTCTTCCCAGGCTTCTTCTTAGCCCCCTTTGTTTCCTTGGGCTTGTCCTCTGTTTGGGGCTTTGCCTGTGGAATAACTCTCTTCTTCTGATACAGGGATCTCGCATAGTCATTTATCTGTTTTAGCTCTTCGGCACTCACTTTTATCCCGTTCTCAGATAGATTCATGAGCAATGAGCTTTTATCTGCAAATGAGTTTCCCTTTATCAATTTGTAATATCTCTGGAAATCTTTCGTTGAGAGCTTTCCCATGAGTTTTAATCTCTTGAGAAGAATTCTCTGAGATCTTACCTTCTTCTCCCATGGAGATCCTGACCTCGCATTGAAAGTTCCCTTTCTCCTTCCCTTGCCTCTCCTTCTTCCTTCACTTCTCTTCTTTCTTAATATCTTTGAGTTCATGCTGATGTTATGCTTTTCAGGTATTGTGTATATGCCGCCGTTTGATATTAATGCACGAACATCTTCTTTTGTTATCGCCTTTGCAGCGTCCTGAAGGGAGTTTGGATTTATTCTTATTGAGGTCTCTCCCCTATTTAGTATCTGACTCGCTGCCCTCTTTGCAAACTTTATGCTCATTGGATGACCTTATTAACAATCTTAATCTTATTTTCATCTGCTATCTTCTGAAGAATTATCCTCTTTCTTTTTGACAATGCATGATGGAATCTTCCTACATATCCATCCATTCCTTTCATTCCGAGAAGGTCTTTCTCATTGTTTATGAGTATCTCTTTCTTCCCATCGGGTCTTGTGTATCTCACTTCTTCCTTGTTCCTGTACCCGATTCCAGGGACTGCTCCGTACCCTTTCCTCTTTATTCTTTTCTTGCTGTCGATTCCCCTGTGCCTTCTCCACCTATCCTTGATCTTGCTTCTGTTCGTACCTCCTCCTTTCATGACATTGAATTTTGGATGGCGCTTCTTGATTATCTTATTATCAGACATTATTCTTCAGCCTCCTCTAAGTATACACCGTCCTGAAATACTCTCGTATCATATCCTCTTGCATAACAGATCTTTCTGATGTTTGCCACCGTCTGTCCAACATCATATTGATCAACCCCTTTAATGTGCACATCCTGGCCCTTCACTTCGACCTTTGTATTTCCCATTATGTTTGTAGACCTTGGCACTCTTTCTCCAAACATGTTCTTGATAAAGAACTTTGTCCCCTTAACCTCAATTGTCATTGGAAAGTGGGCATATAGTATCTTCATCTTTCGTTCAACACCCTTGTCTACACCATCCATAGCTGCACGCAGCTCGGATTCGAATGTATGCACCGCAAGAGTAGATTTCTTCGCAAGCTTCTTGTTTGGGCTCGCCTCAAGATTTATCTTGTTTCCATCTACCTTCACTGAAACATATTTGGGATTGAACCGCTTTAGGGTGAAACCGAGCTTTCCTGTTATCTTAAGCTCTGCTCCGTTTAGTTCTGCTCTTACTCCCTGTGGAATGTTTAGTTCATACATAAATATCACAGTCAATACACATATGCAAGAAGTCTCCCTCCGACATGATTCTCTCTCGCTTCGCGGTTTGTCATTATGCCTTTAGATGTTGAGACTATAAGTATCCCGAAATCCCTGCTAGGTATGTATCTCTTCTCGTATCTCTGAAATTCTTCCATGTTTACAGCATGCCTTGGCTTTATCACGCCAACATCATTGATCTTTTTTGATAGAGATACCTTCAGCTGCTTGAATTTTCCTTCTTCTACCTCTTCAAGTTCTTGAATGTAATTATTTTTCTTCATTACTTCCAATACTGCCTTTATTGGCTTTGTTGATGGTATCATACACTCATTTATTCCCATCGATTCGTAAACTTTTATCTTATTTATAGCGTTTGCAAGAAGATCAACCATAATAATCACTAATATTTCTCAAAGCCTATATTGCGTGCCA
>CAYWXC010000055.1:0-4855 GCA_964462345.1 Microcaldota archaeon
TCGGGGTGCGTGTTGGACTCCTAAAACATGAGAACAATCTTTACAGCTTCACAGATAGATACTCGAAGCCTCTCAAGAATATTGGAGTGTATATTAAGTCATGGATGGATGTTGAGAAAGAAGAAGACCTCAGTATCCTGTTTGTGGGTGCAAAGACTGGAAAGCAGGAAAAAAGAGGAGGTAGGAAAAACGATCTTGGTGAACCGAAGGCCACAGATTAAGATCGACTTCATCACGAAAGAATTTTATCCAAAGCAGGTATTGACTGAGTCAGATTGTCTTGTTCTAGTTGCTGATACAGCATATACATTATACCAACAGTAAGTAGTACCCCTATTCCACTCCCCAAGGCACCTGTGAGGTTGGCAAGAGCAGCAAGAAGCGCTACCGAAGCGCTACCGAGAACAGTGATTGAAGGAATGTATTTGTTAAGGATATTCTCTATTATTCTCGGATCTCTTCTAAATCCAGGAATCTGCATGCCGACCTCGTTTAATTGTGCTGCATAGTTCTTTGGGCTCTGTCCAGTCATCTCTACCCAGAATTTACCAAATAATATACACAAAAGAACGAAGACTATCAGATAGATCACTATGTGAACTATCTCTGGAACTAGGACCAAACCGCCAAACGGAAGATAGAGGGGGCTTGTGCCACTCATTAGACTGCTAACATATGCATAGTACCCGTTTCCAAAGGGAGGTGGCAATGGAGAAGATTGGAAGGATGGTGAGATCAAATATACCAATCCTCCTGAAATAGTAGGCACCCCATTAACATTTTGATAGTAAGCTATGAAATGTGCTAACGGAGCGAGACCTCCAGAGATTCCTGCGAGAAATCTAAACCAAACAGTAAAGCTCAGCAATAAAGTGGTTGCAAAGATTACAGGTATTACGCTTGTGTAAAGGAAGGGTATTGGAAGTCTTCCCCCAATGCCTCTGAATTGCGAGAATGCTAGAGGCAGCTCTACCTTTATGTCGTATATGTAAATGCTTATAACAAGAACAATGGCCGTAAAGAATAATGGTGCTATTGCCAACACCGCCCCAGGGATGCCACTTCCTGTACTTAATGCCTGAGCTGCACCTGGAAGCAGAATCCTAACAGTACCATTTATTATTGAATAAGACACTCCTCCAGCTATGAATAAGTTTATGCCTGATGTTACACCATACTTTACCATGGTTTCATCTAGGAATATGACTATCACAGCGCCAAGAGACATCTGGAGGACCACAAGGACAAAAAAGCCGCTTATTATTGGAACGTATCCGACATAGGCGTAGACTATAGACTCTACCACAGCTATAGTGACCGCAACTAGCTTCTGTATGCTTTGGAATTTGCCTTTTTGCTCTGGATCTGTCAAATCTACCTTTATTATCTCAGCTCCTTGAAGCAACTGAAGAACTAGGCTTGATAGCACTATTGGAATTATGCCCACAGTCATAAGGCTACCTATATTTGAAGCAGATATTATACTTATTAGTTGCAGTACAGAGTTTTGTATCTGGGCTTCGTTAACTCCAAATATAGGTGTGTTGAATAAGACAAAGTATATTGTCATTATCAGGCCGGTCCATTTTAGCTTTTCTTTTAATGAAAGGGGCCTGTCTGGCTTTTTTACACTTGGTACAAATTTTACTAGAGAGTCCAACAGATTTAGCTTCATTCGAAACACGTGTTTGTTATATGCGTCTTGTAGTAAGTTTAACAAGATAATTTCTGTTTTTATCTACAAAACTCTCAATGGCAATTTCCCTGCGGAACATGCTGCTGGCAAAACCAGCAAACATTGATGCTGAGAGCCCTATAAATGGAATATTAGAATTGTAAGGTTTATATTTTAGTATTATTGATGTACGAACTCCTCTTTTCTCAAGGGCTGCGTCTTCGAGGTCGAGAAAGTATGAGATTCGTGCCAGGGAGTTTTTCTCGCTGCCCTTTGCTGAGCGATCTGCAACAATTGAACCGGCCAGATATAAGAGTTTTGACAATTCAGTAGATAGTGGTGTCCTGAGCAGTGGGATCATTGAGAGAATTGCATAGTAGCCGTTTGTTACGACACTAGTATCGCTACTCTCAGATAGAGCGCTGTCAGAAATCTTGTTAACCTCTGTTGCTCCCGTACTAAAGTCAGGATCTGCTTCGCTTGCATGCGATTCAAATTTGCAGAAGCTATCCCCATTGAAGGAGCATGCAGTCTCAGAAGTACAGATCTTTGTGCTTGTAAATGAGGAGAGGTATCCTGAGATTAGACCCGCCTCCATAATGTGTGCAAGTATCCCCATGTTTGTGGTGGTGTTTGGAGTTGATTTAATTGTTAGCATTTCCTCCGAAGGAATGTAAAGAGTCTTTCCGATACCTACCTTCTCCAGAAGTTCCGGTAGAAGGTTTTTTGAAGTGTTGGATTCTTGATTTAGCCGTGTGCCCAGATATCTCCCAAAGCCGTACGCCAATCGCTTTGTTGATGTAGTTGCATTGTACAGAAGATATTTTGAGACAGGATTGATATCGTAGCTGTAGTCCGAACCCATAAAGTCTCTGATAAAAAGAGTCTCTGCATCCACCCCCATCTCTGTTTTAAGAAATGTTTGTGCATCTCTTATCCTGGCGCGTGTTTTTGCGCCATGTCCTCTGATATTCTTCTTTCCGGCCTTCTTCGTAGTTCCCTTCATCCCAATCGCCAATAAGCTAAAAGAAGACATTAATATAGGTTTTTCCTTTTTGGCTATTTTGTCAGTTTCACCACCTTTTTTAAGGTTTTTTTTCTTTTTATAAGCATGACTGTGCTTGTAGAGCTTATTGCAAGACTGCTAATAGATATAATATATTCATGGCTAAGGATGTTTGCGGCTTTGTTTATATCCATAGGCGTTAGTTTCTTCCTCGGAGTTTTTGCTGCGAGATCGAGCGCTGGAGAGAGAATCATTCTTCCCCTTGTGGACGTATTCCAAACACTGCCGATACTGGCATTTTTCCCAATAGCGATATTCTTGATAGTAGGATTGTTGCCAGGATATATAGGAATAAACGCGGCAGTCATATTTCTGATAATAACAAGCATGGTATGGAACATAATCTTTGGGGTTTATGAATCAATAAAGACGATGCCAAAGGAATTTTTAGAGGTCGCGGCCACGTATCAACTGAGTACCTTCCAGAAGCTAATCAAAGTATATGCGCCTGCGGCATTGCCTAGGGTTGCGGAGCAATCTGTTCTTTCGTGGTCGATAGGGCTTTTTTATCTAGTCACTAGCGAAATTTTCTCTGCAGGAAACTCGAGATATGAAGTGCAACATGGAATAGGAGTGGCACTGACAAGCCTGGCCGGCACTGGACAGACACTGGGTTACATTATCGGGATATTCATCTTCATACTTTTTGTGGTAGGAACTCGATTTCTATTCTTCGTGCCTCTGCAAAATTATGCGTACAGATATAGCAGAGAGAGCACCAGGAAGGAGGGGAAGAGATACCACTTTGATATAAATGAATCGTTGATAAAGAGGTTTTCTTATCTTGGTACAGGACTTAGAAAGATGCCTAAATCGTCGAGAAAGAGTTTGTCCAAGAGTAAAGGCGTGAAAGGAAATAGTAGCAGGTTCGGATTTGTATTGTACCCAATAATCTTTGCGATTATTTTGGTTTCAGGATATGTGCTGTTTGAGTACCCACACATATTAAACCAGGAGGCGTTTGTGCTTTTGAACCTCGTAACCACATTTGCCAGAGTGTGGAGCACATTCATTTTGTTCATGATTATAGCGGTACCTTTGTCCGCATACATCGTATTTATAGCTAGGAGCGGGCAGAGATATCTTGCAATAATCCAGATTTTATCTTCGATACCAGCAACAATAATACTTCCAGCCATAGCGTACTCCCTTAAAAATGGCGAACTTGTGGCAATCGCAGTATTCTTTCTTAGTGGAATATGGTATGTGATATTCAGCGCGGTTGGCAATCTGAAGAACCTCAATCCAGAGATAATGGAGGTTAAAAAGATATTTGGTATTGATAGATGGAAGGCGTGGAAGAACATTTATCTCAAGGCATTGCTACCAGGGCTGGTTACTGGGAGCGTGACTGCCATAGCGGCAGAATGGAATGCAAGCATAGTTGCAGAGTATTTTACAACTACAGGGATCACGGGTTCTGGTAGTAATGTAATAAGCACTGTAGGTGTTGGGATTGGAAAGTTGCTTGATACAGCATTGGCATCCGGAAATTTTGAGCTTATGCTGTTAGGCCTCCTCAATCTCACAGCAATGATCTTATTAATAAATACGTTTATATGGAAACGACTCTATAGGAGGGTATCGAATGTTTACAAGTAAGAAGCGCGAGATGTTAAGGATAGACAATGTCTCATTCTCATTTGGCCCGAGCAGCACGGAAGTCATTGACGGGATCTCTTTCTCGGCTAATTTCGGAGAATTTATAGCAATTGTCGGACCTTCAGGCTGTGGAAAGAGCACGCTTCTTAGGATAATTTCAGGGTTGATAGAACCCAAACGTGGACATGTCTTATACATGGGCAAGAGAATTAGTGGACCGACAAAGGGGATCTCTTTTGTTTTTCAGGATTTTGCGCTTCTTCCATGGTTAACTAATTTGGAGAATGTGGAGCTTGGCTTGTCTGGAACGGAAATGAGCAATGATGAAAAGAGAAAGAAGGCAACGGGGCTTCTGGAGAACTTCGGCCTTGGTGGATTCGAAGATTCATATCCAAACGTTCTGAGCGGAGGAATGAAACAGAGAGTAGGGATGGCGAGAGCTATAGCTTCAGAGCCGAAGGTGCTTCTCATGGATGAGCCTTTCAGTGCTTTGGATGAATTAACTGCAAGCG
>CAYWXC010000056.1:0-4846 GCA_964462345.1 Microcaldota archaeon
TATCCAAGAGTCTCTATCCTTGACTTCGCTTCTTCAACATCCTTGCTTTTCTCAAAATATATCTCCGGAGCTTTAAGATTTACATTTCCCAAATCAGTTATCCTTGCAGCTAAGACCGAAGCTTCCTTTTCCATCTCTTCAAGTTTGTTCTCTATTATCTCTGTATTTGGATACACTGTAAGCTCTGCTTTCAGGTCATTCAACCTCACTTCCAGCTGGCCCATTTCTATCCTTATCTCATTAATGGCCCTCTCGGCAACTGAGCTCTCTGCGGAGAGTGAGCCTTTCCTGGAGCTTGATTCCCCTATCTCTGCATCTATCTTATTCAATTCCTCGTAAACCTTTTTGCCAGACTCGCTTCCGCTTGCTATAGTCTCTTCTATCTCTTTCATGCGCTTCTCAAGCTCAGACTTCCTAGCACTCTTTTCTTTTATTATACTCTTGAATTTCTTCGCGTTTTCCTCGCTCATTTCTGACTGTTTCTTGATCTCTTCAAGCCTCTCCTTTAGCAACTCATTCTCCTTTCTCAGCTCTGCAGCCTTTATCTTTAACTCCTCAAGCTCCTTCCTTAATTTCTTTTCCTTCTCTACTAACTCTTTCCTCGCTCCTTTCTTATTAAGTTCCCTTGAGCTCTCTAGCATCTCATTGTATAACTTTTGCAAGGCCTTCTTCGAATTCTCCATCTTCTCATTAAGCATTCTTCTCTCTCCAAGGAGCGAATCCCTGCTGTCTCCAATGCTTCTAAGTTTGGATTCAAGCGCCTTGATTCCCGCTTCCATTTTGTCAGCGTTATCTTCACGCCTCTCCTCTTCCGAATCTAGGTAATTGACCTCTCTCCTGCATGAGCTGATCTCCATCTCAAAAGTGGCTATGCTCTTTCTTATTGATAGTAATCTGGCTTCTGCATCAGATATGCTTCTTCTTATTCTATCTTTCTCTTCAGACAAGTGCATTATGTCCGATTCGATCACTGCTATTGAGACTCTTCTTCTCTGAGATCCTCCAGAGACGACTCCAGATTGTTCGACAAGGTCTCCGGAAAGGGTAACGTATCTCTTCTTTCCGATGCCCATCTTCTTAGAATCCTCTATGTCATCTATCAATGAAGTATTTCCGAAAATGTAATGGAATACCTTCTCATAATACTTATCGAAGGCCACCATCCCGACTATAGATCTATTATCAATCTTTTCTCTTCTGGCATCTACATTAAGTTCATTTATCGGTATGAATGTGGCGCGTCCGAGATTGTTTCTCTTCATGTGTTCTATTATTGCCTTCGCGTTGCTTATGGAATCAACAACAAGGTAATCGAACCTGCTTCCTGCAGCGGTTTCTATTGCCAAAGCATACCTTGAATCGTATCTGCATAGCCTCGAAGCCTTCCCGTGAAATCCGTCTTTCCTCCCAAACCTCAGCGCAAGCTTGTCTGCAATTTCATCTCCACGAGGCTGATGTATGGCCTTCTGCTCCTTCAATTTTAGAAGTTCTTCGTCTATCCTGCCATTTTCGTTATTCATCCTTGACAATTCGGAAGATAGCGCCTTCTCGTCAACCATAAGCTCATTGTGCTTCTTGATGGCCAGCTCGAGCTGCGATGCCCTTTCTGCTTTTCTCTCCCTAGATGCAGATGCCTCTTCTCTCGCATTCTTGATTTCCTGCGTTATCTCCTCTATTCTTGAGTTTATTGAGGATTCTTCTGCATGCACTGCCGCTATGCTGTCTGCTATCAAAGAAAGCCTAGATTCGCCTTCTTCAACCGCCATGTTTAATCTCTTTATCTCACTTTCGTAATTCTTGACTTCTCCCTCCTCAACATCTATTCCCGAGCTCTCGGATTCCAGCTCATTGATCTTTGATGACAGGAAGGCTATCTCCTCGTTGTTCTTCCTGGTTTTATCTTCTGCTGTGAACTCATCTATCTCGAGCTCGGATAGTCTCTTTTCAGCATCCTTGACTGTAGCTTCCTTGTTTGACAACTCGACTTCAATCGCTGCAAGCTCTCTCCTTATTGACTCGAGCATTGCGCTCTTCTCTCCCATCTTCTTATTGCTCTCATTAAGGGAGAGTGATAATCGCTGCCTGCTCTCGCTGAGCTTTGAAATGTTTGCAGAAAGCTTCTCAAGTTTCGAAGCAATATCATTCTTCTTTGATTCAAAAGAGGCAAGCTTCTCTGAGAGTTCATCATATCTCTGCTGCAGCACATTTGCTCTCTTAACTATTACACTGTAATTAAGTGATTTCATTCTTGCATTCATTGATGAATACTTCTCCGCAGCCTCTTTCTCCTTTTCAAGCTCTCGGAGAAATCCAAGCCTCTCATTCAGGACAATCTGGGCTTCCCCGATTCTCTGGCTTACCTTCTCCAGCTCCTTCATCGATTCTCCTTTCTTGACTTCAAATTCTTTTATTCCGGAAGCGATGTCTATCAGCTCCCTTCTCTCCTTTGAATTCAAGTCTATTATCTTGTTGATCTCTCCTTGTGCAATTGTGCTGGTTTCGTCAACATGTATATTATGCTTCTTGAGGATCTCTAGGACTTCATGCCTTCGCATGTTCTTCCCGTTGACTTTGTACGCAGTTTTTCCGTCAGATCTCACAAACCTGATTATGGAGATCTTTTGATCTCCGTCAAACTCCATCTTTATGTTTGCTTTTGCGAGTTCGTTAGCCTTCCGCTTCATTCCAGAATTGATCAAGAAATCAAGCTTGCTCACCCTCAACCTTCTTAATGAGTTTTCACCCAATCCGAAGAGAAGCGCGTCGCAGATATTGCTTTTGCCGCTTCCGTTTGGCCCTACAACACAGGTGAATCCGTTGCTAAAGAGTAGCTCTGCATGCTTAAACGATTTGAATCTTGATATTGAAATTGATTTAATGTAGAGCATTCATAACCAACTTATACATCCCACATCAGGATTTTATTCCTTTTCTTTTATACTTGTTGATTATGTGTAAAGCTATGATCGTCTGAAGTTGCTGTGAGCTTACTATTCCAACAAGCTTTCCATTCCTTGTCACGGCAGCGATGCCAAGTCCTCCCTTCTCTGCTGCAGCCATCGCGTCTATAAGGCTGGAATTCTCAGCTATGGTGGATATCGGGGTTATAATCTCCTCAACAGAATCCGCCATCTTGGTGAACGCGTCTCTTCTGAAAAGATCCGCGGATCCGTATCCTGTATGGGTTTTCACTATTATTACATGTTCTCCGCTTTTTTTCATCCTCTCAAAAAGCTTCGATACCTTCTCCTTCCCCTCAACAAGTATGAAATGCCTGCTTACAATGCCATGTATTGTCTCCCCTTCCGTATCTCTCTTTATTATAGCACTCTGCTTCTCAGCCTGCGCTCCGCCGTATAAATAAATTACTGTGATCATCACTATAAAGAAAAAGAATTCCTTATAGAGAAAACTTTGGTTGATGAGCAGAAGGTAAGCCACAGTGCCTATTATAAGGGCTCCAAAGACGTAATTGCTTACCTTTATTGTCATCATTGTTGCATCATAAAAATTCCTCTTCCTCTGAAGATAGCTTCTAAAAACCCTGCCACCATCCATTGGAAATGCAGGGAGCAAGTTAAGCAAGCCAAGCAATATATTTATCTCAAACAAAAATTGCATTACAAGTGCTATTATTCCAACTGGAGACAATACTGAGAATATGCCAAAAAGCCCTCCGAGAAAGAGGCTCATGACGGGTCCTGCTATGGATATATTAAACTCGGTCCTAGGGTTCACCTTGAGCTCATCTATTATCGATGCTCCTCCAAGCGGGGTTAATATTATCTCGCTTACGCCTATATTATTCCTTAGGGCAGTTATCGAATGCGAGAATTCGTGGAATAGGACACAGACAAACAAAAGTATTATAATTAGAAAGATGAACGGCCCCAAGAAAATTGATATAAGTATCATTATCAGAAGAGTCCAGTGTAAGGTTATGTTTATACCTTTAATACTGCCTATCTTAAGCGCGCCAGCAGACATCAATAAAACCTTGATATGATACCAATCATCAATAATTTAATAATTGTGCTGTAATGCGCTTATAAAAAGAAAAAGAAGAAAAAATGAGATCTGAGGCAAAGTTCCTGAAAGCCAATCAATTATTCTTTTGAAGATCCTTTATTCTCTCTTCAACTGCCTTTGTCTCCTTTTCCAGGCTGCTCTTGTAACCTTCCAAAATCTCGATCTTTTCGTCCCTTGTCAGAAAGTTCCTCATGCTATTCGCGTATTCGCACATTCATACCACCAATTCATATAGGACATCATATACATAATAATTATTAAATATATAGGTTATCCTACATATAACAGAATAAAAAGGGCGCTTGTATTGAATGGACCAAAAAAATGGGGCTGCGACATGAGAGGCATGCTCTCTTTCCAGATACTATGGCTTCTCTCAAAAAACGAACTGAGTGGGGAGGGGCTTGCAGAAGAGATAATGGCTAGGAGAGGGGAGAAACCAAAGGCTGGAACAATATATCCTGCATTGAGGGAACTCAAGGGAAAGGGCCTGATTTCTGGAAAAAAGAGTGGAAAGGAGATCGTGTATTCTTTGACAACGCGGGGCAGAGTCTCACTCAAGGAATCCATAACCTATTTCTGCAAGGCATTTGGTGAGATATTCACATCTGAGAACAAGGGTTAATCATTTCCGGAATGGTTTAACCATGTGAGCGGGAAATCCCACGCCTTCTTTAGAGGGTTCCCTTTAGAGGTGTGATGAGAGCGAATCGCAGTAAGGCGTATAAACATGAATTACAATATAAAACGTATGGAATCGATAAGAGCCTATAGATTCAGAATCTATCCTGATGCCGCAAGGCAGGAGGAGATAGAC
>CAYWXC010000057.1:0-4729 GCA_964462345.1 Microcaldota archaeon
CTGGAGCGCCGCTAATATAGAAAGAAATTGGTATGGAAGAGCTAGCCGTGGATGTAGTTCCTGAAGATGATGTGATAACGTAGGAGGCTGTCACATATACTGTATAAGTTCCGGACTGTATATTTGGAGGTATCTTTATCTTATAAGTGAAATAGTATCCAGCTCCTTGATATATTCCCTGTGACATGCTGCTTATCAATTGTGTACTCGTTGGCGAGTAATTAAGCAACGGATAGTTTCCAGACAAGCCAAGATTGACATTGTTAAGGACTCCATAGTTATCATATAACTGGAATCTTATTGTTGCATTCTGCCCAGCCACCACTGGCTGTGGATTAACTACTAGATTTGTTATCGAGAGTTCATTGTTTGCGTATGCAAAATTCGCGATTAGGAGCATCGCAAATCCGGCAAAAAGCAAGGTCCTGTAAGATAAAATCTTATCTCTTTCCATAATTGACACCATTTAACATTAATCTATTCCAGACGACGAAATAAATATCCTGAAGCTAAGAATTATGCATACAACTGTGAATACCGTGAGAATTCCAAAATTCATCATAGTGGAAGATATGGATACGCTTCCCTGTATCATAACTCCTCTTGTTATTATGTTCGCGTAAGTCAGTGGATCAAAAGCCGAGAATGTCTGAAGCCATCCCGGAAGGCTCTGAACTGGAACTATTCCACCAGATATGAACCACAGCGGCAGTGTAACGACCTGCGCGAATATTCCAAAAGCATCCACTCTTCTTATCTTCGATGCAAGCATTATTGCTATCCCGCTGAAGCTTGCACTTATGAATAATATGACTGCTGTTATGTAAAGTATTGCTGGCAGTGGCGACATCGCTATTGTGGCTCCATCAAGCACTCCTATTCCTAACGCTACAAAACCAAATATTAATCCCTGGACTGCACCTGAAAATATTCTGCTTAGAACTATTGCCCTTTTGTTTATCGGGGTTATGAAGAAAGCCTTCAAGTTTCCCAATTGTCTATCTGAGATGAGTGACATCCCGCTTCCGAACAATGCGCCAAATATTATTACCATTGGTATTACTCCCCCAGCAAGGAATGTCTTGTAGCTGCTGGCCGTCCCGAATAAAGGTCCAGCGGTGATCTCCTGGCTCGGAGCGCTTATAGCTGTGGGAGAAAGACCATTAGAGCTTATCGATTGGCTGAATTTAGAAGCAATGCTGCTTATAACTGGTACGCCTACTGATGCTACTGCCTGTTGCGTGTTGCTGTAATAGATCTGGACGCCTGCCACATTCGAGTTCGAGCTTGGGAACGTTGGCAATATTATAACCACTATTGCAACCTTTCCGGACTTGAGCATTCCAAGCGCAACGCTCTCGCTGGTAACAGCATTTATCTGCAAGCTGGAGCTTGCGCTTAAGTGTTGGATAAACTGTGTTGACTGCAGATTATTAGCAAGATTTACAACCGCGATTGGCACATTCTGGGGAGAGCTTCCTATGTTTCCAAAGAACACTATTATGATTATTGGAAAGATCACAGATCTGATTAAGTTTGTCCTGAGGTTAGCCTTGAATATGAGCATCTCCCTCTCAAAAAGCGTGATCGAATCTTCAATCAAAGACATGAAATCATCTCCTCCTCATCATAACCTCGTTTCTATCACCGCTCATCTCCCCTGTCGTATCTCTCATTCCAGATCCTGTAAGCTTGATGAAGACGTCATCCAATGTCGGCATATGCAAGTTGATCGAGGATATCTTTATCCTCTTCTTGTCAAGCCCTGCAAGTATCTTTGCCATTATGCCTTCCTGGTTGGTATCTATGGCTACTGTTACCTTATCTAATTTAACAGCAGGTTCGAGCTTGAAATCAGACTTAAGCAGTGAAGATACTGCGATTGCATCCGCATTGTTCTCCACAACTATCTCAAGTATCCTTCCAGCACCGGCTATCTTCTTTAGCTCTGATGGAGTTCCTATCGCCTTAATCTTTCCATGGTCTATTATCGCGATTCTTTCGCAGAGCTCGTCTGCCTCTTCCAGATATTGCGTTGTTAATATTATTGTCACTCCTTCATTGTTCAATTCCTTTATATGCTCCCACATGTTTACCCTATTCTGGATGTCAAGCCCTGTGGTTGGTTCATCAAGTATCAGGATTCTCGGTTTTTGTATCATTGACTTGACCAGCTCAAGCCTGCGCTTCATCCCACCGGAAAACGTCCCTGCTTTCTTATCCGCGAAGTTTGTGAGCTCTGACTCCTCAAGTGCTTCTTTTATTCTGCCATCCATCTCATTCGCAGGCACGTGGTAGAGTCTTGCAAATATCTCGAGATTCTCTCTGGCAGTGAGGTCGCTCTCTACGACCGTTTCCTGCGTCATTAGGCCTATCTGTGATTTGATCTCAATACCGGATCGAGCTACATCATTCCCGTTTACAATGATCCTTCCTTTAGAAGGGTTCAAAAGTCCGAGTATCATATTTATCGTGGTTGTCTTTCCCGCACCATTAGGCCCAAGAATTCCAAAGATCTCGCCATTTTTTATCTTAAGGGAGATGCCATTCACTGCGGTAAAGTCTCCGAATTTCTTAATTACATTCTCTATTTCTACTGCGTACTCCGCCATGAATTCACTCTTTCATTATCTCTCTCAATGTCTTAAAGGATCTTATCATAACTTTTCTTGACATTGCAATGGTCTTCTTTCCCTTCGCTGTTAGGACAAAATGCTTCTGCATCTTTGCACCTTTCATTACTGCCTTTCCTTTTATGAAACCATGTTTCTCTAAAGAATTCATGGCATTGTAAAAATCACTTTTTCCCAGGCCTTTGAGAATCCACACCTTTTTCCCTTGCATGTTTTTCATCAAGGCGTAAGGATACTCTGGGCTATGTGAAAGATGTACTAATATAATTATCTTTAATATCTCTGTCCTAAGGCCCTTGCTCGGAAAATCCTCTCGTTGATCTGCTATCTTCATCAGAACGCACCATAGTCTAAATTTATACTAGTCTAGTTTAAGAATAAAAGTATAAAAACCTTTCTCGGCCATGGTATCTATTTAAGAAGAAATACTGTGTTGTTGCAAGGTCTACGGAATGCAGCCACAGTTATAAATACTTTTAACAAACCTTCTAGATTACATCAGTGAAAAGATGGAACCAGAATGCAAGAAAATAACCAGGGTTATCCTGCCTGCCATAAGGGCGTCCATAGCAGATGCCATGAAGAAAAAAGGATATACACAGGTCGAGATAGCCGAGAGGCTCGGGATAGTCCAGGTTGCCGTAAGCAAATATCTCAATAATAAATGTTCCAATGATGTCATAAATCTGAAATCATATATAGAAGCAAAGAAACTGAATTCAGAGATACTTTCAGAGATATTCGATGGAGCAAAGAGGCACGAAGTAGATCTAAAAATAGGCCTTCTATGCGAGCAGATATCTGCATTTTAGCATTTTATACTGAGTGATAATATGAGCGAAGAGTTGGATCCATTCAAGATAGCACAGGAGCAGCTTGATAGGGCTGCAGAGTTGATGAACCTTGACAAGACGGCGCATGCAATACTAAGGGAACCTGTAAGGACCCTTACTGTCAACATTCCTTGCAAAACAAGAAATGGCACAACAACATTCACTGGGTTTAGGGTGCAGTACAACGATGCGAGAGGTCCTGGGAAAGGCGGCATAAGGTTCCATCCGCAGGAAAGCCTTGATACAGTAAAGGCATTGTCGGCATGGATGACATGGAAATGTTCTCTTGCAAACATTCCTTATGGCGGTGCTAAAGGAGGAATAATTTGCAATCCAAA
Organism: Microcaldota archaeon; assembly: GCA_964462345.1. Classification (GTDB taxonomy): domain Archaea; phylum Micrarchaeota; class Micrarchaeia; order Micrarchaeales; family CABMGC01; genus JAMCSO01. The sequence goes on from CAYWXC010000057.1 coordinate 3,805, forward strand.
AGAGCTCAATGACACTGAACTTGAGAATCTTTCTAGAGGATATGTCCGCGCATTAGGGCAGTTCATCGGACCAAAGAAAGATATTCCAGCTCCTGATGTATACACCAATCCTCAAATCATGGCTTGGATGATGGATGAGTATAGCAAGATGGTTGGATATGATGAATTTGCAATGATAACTGGAAAGCCTGTTGAGGTATGGGGATCAGAAGGAAGATTCGATTCGACAGCAGTTGGTGGAATGTATGTCCTCAGAGAGGCTGCAAAGCTTAAGAAGCTGGATCTCAAAAATGCGAAAGTTGCGATACAAGGATTCGGAAATGCGGGATTCTTTGCGTTTGAGCTGGCAAAGCAGCAAGGTGCAAACATCGTTGCAATAAGCGATTCAAAAGGCGGCATCTACTATGAAAAAGGCTTGGACTACAACAAGCTTGCGGAAGCAAAGAAAAACACCGGAAGCGTGCAAGGATACGAAGGCGGAGAGAAGATAACAAACGAGAAGCTGTTAGAGCTCGACGTCGATGTCCTGATACCTGCGGCAATTGAAAACCAGATCACAGGTGCGAACGCTGACAATATAAAGTCCAAGATAGTCCTCGAGCTTGCAAACGGGCCCGTGACTCCTGAAGCTGATGACATCCTTTTCGAGAAAGGAATATTGGACCTTCCTGATTTCCTTGTCAACTCTGGTGGGGTGATAGTCTCATATTTCGAGTGGGTGCAGAATATCCAGCATTACTACTGGACAGAGGATGACGTCTACAAGAAGCTCGATACGATAATAACAAGGTCTTTCAGCGACGTGATGAAGATCCAGCAGAAGTATGCGGAATCGGGAAAGAAGATAAGCCCAAGAGCCGCTGCATACATAGTTGCAGTTGATAGGGTGGCAAAGGCTATGAAGACGAGAGGGTGGTATTAACCC
>CAYWXC010000058.1:0-4624 GCA_964462345.1 Microcaldota archaeon
CAAAAGTTCGTATAATTGCAGATAAGGAAATAAGAGTGGAGGATATCGACACCTTGTTTACTGAGGCAAGTAGGCTGGATGGAATACCAGTTTTGCCTTACTCAGCCTCAAAATTGCTAACTTTCTCAGAATATGGTAAAAAGGTTGATATTATTAATGCAGGGAAAAGAATAAGTTCTGGAGAAGTAATATTGGGACGCTTTCTTGAAGATTCCTACAAAGATACAACGCCTTGTGTTGGTGTCGGTATCCAAAGTTTAAATTTAGGCACTCTTATAGTAGGGCTGCCTGGAACTGGGAAAACGTTATGTACAATGAGCATAATCTCTCAAATTAAGAACAGATCGAAAGTCGTTATAATCTCACCAACAGAAGAATGGAATGGCTTTGGAAACCAGAATGATATGGAGATAATGAGATTATATGAGAACGGTGCTCAGATCAATTTCTTCAAATGCGATTCACTAATTAATATAGAAAGATTTTATGAGAACCTTGCGATGTTAATCGCATCTGCATCAAATGCAGGACCTTACAAGAATTCATTGGAAAAGTGCTTAATTGCAGCATTTAGCAATATATACAATAAAACAAGAATCCCAGATCCTGTCGATGTATATCTCGAAATAGAAAATGAGATTGTAAGAAGGCACGCAACAAGCAATAATTCTGGTGTTAAGTACACAAAACATGGAGAGAATATAATGGCTGCTCTTGAAGATCTCAGGCTGATGCTTCTTAAGAGAGAATTTGCATATGAGAAAGGCATAAATTTCAGAGATCTTGTTGAGAGGGGAGTAGTTTTTGACTTATCTAAGATTAGTAACAAGATGAAGCCATTCTTTTATGCGTTAATACTTGGACAAGTGTATTCCCTTGCGGATGAATTTGATACAAAAGGAGATAACGAACTTAGAATGCTGATATGTTTAGAAGAAGCGCAGTTGGTATTTGGGGGTGATGAGATTTCCACAGCTGCTGCAGATCTCAAGAGTAGAGTCCAGGATTTCAGGAAGAGAGGTATAGGATTACTTATGATAACGCACAGCATAACAGAAATTGCAATTGATATAAGACGACTCTTTCAGATAAAAATTTATTTTAGGCAGAGTCCAGATTCTGCTAAGACAGGAATAAATGATCTGACATTTATGGATGAAGATAGAGAGAAAGTGTACTCTAAGCTTAAGGTACTGGAAAATAAGACTTGCATACTGAATTATGTTAATAAAACAATTAGTGGCACAGAATTATATGAACCGATTTTTATTCGTGTACCGGAATATAATTTAAATGTCACTGAAAGGTCAAATGTGTTAAATGAACAAGAAGAACAGCGACCCGATACTCTAATATGTTTAGGCAATAAAGAGCCAGAAAGGCCATTGGGTATTATTATTAAGTATGTGGGTAGAGAGATTTATCGTACAGAATTGACCAATGGGGATAAAATAGTTGTCAAGGGTTTATTGCCTGATAAAAAGTATGAACTCGTAGTTAATAGGGAAAGAAAGAAGGATACCAAAAAGTTCACAATTATTGGAGGTCAATTGAATACAGTAATGATTTAGGCAGATGTTAAGTATATTTGCTAGTTGCTTTCTTAACAAGCGTCGTTATCTTTGCCTCTTCCGCTGGAGTTAGCTCGATCAGTGCAAATGAAGTTGGCCACATTTTTCCTTCATCCAAATTTGCCTTATCGCTAAAACCAAGTGTAGAGTACCTTGCCTTAAACTTACCTGCATTCTGGAAGAAGCAGATAACTTTATCACCTTTTGCATAAGCTGGCATCCCATACCAAGTTCTAGGAGAAAGATCTGGTGCGCTGGCCTTGATAATGGCGTGAATTTGCTTTGCCATTGAACGATCCGGTTCCTTCATTTTAGCAATAGCTGCAAGGGCGGCCTCTTCCCCATTGGCCTTTGAGTTCTTCTCTTTAAGATATTCCTTCATGGCAGCTATCTCATCTTTACTCAGTCCCTTTGCGCTTTTGCTTGATTTTGAGTCTGGCATACAATCACATCTCAAAAGAATCATAAGCTCTTTAATATTTCTTCTGTAGCCCTTACTCTCCCTATTCTCTTAAATACGTAGTTTATGGAAGCATCATGCATCTCTTTTGTCATAGAAGTTATGGCATCTTCTGCAAAGATCTGATTAAATCCATATTCATATGCAAATCTAGCTGTGCTTTCTACCCCATAATTAGTTGCGATGCCACATAAAATTATAATATCGATTCCTCTTCTTCTTAGTTGAAGCTCAAGATCAGTGCCATAGAAAGCTCCCCATTGCTTCTTTGTTATTACTATATCAGATTCTTTCGGCTCAAGTCCAGGTGCAAAGTCTGTCCAGTTTGCAGATCTTTGAATATTGGCTTGCGACGCCCATGGATTTTCATCTGCCACCACATTGAGACGCTCTTTCTCAGAAGAGATTACACGGACAAGAAAGACAGGCATGCTGTTCTTACGGAATGCCTCTGCCAAGCTTATTGCATTCTTCACAACAACATCTGCGCTGTGAGGTGCAAGCTTGCGGTCTGCAGAAGCTATGCCTTTTTGAAGATCTATTATAACTAAACCAGTCTTGCTCTTATTTATTCTGAGATCAGATTCCATAAATCCACCAAACGCTTTGTTTATTATTATGTTGCCATAAGATATACAAAAATCTCTCAGCCACATTTGATTATAGAGATTTGACAAATTATAAATCCTAATGTTCAATGAATTTATTTCTCTCTTCTCTCTTTTTGATATAGTGAGAGGTACGTCTCCTAGAGGTTTGGTCTCCTGCCAGGAGAAAGACACCATGGAATATATGCGATAAAGGATAAAATAGTAGAGGTTTGAGCAGTAGTACGGGTGATCGTAAAAGTATGGCCATACGAAGAAGTTCACGAAACACCCTGTTTCCTTAACGATAAAGCAGTGTGAGAACTTCAAGGAGATAACTGGTTGAATTCCTTAGGAAGGACGCCATAGGGATTTGACGATGCGATTGAATGTAGATGTCAAGTCCCTATAGCTGTATGCAGGCCTAAAGGATTTTATACATTCGTTTCTAATAAATTTTTATGGGTATCGAGAGATCAGTTCTGAGCAACAGTGGCTTTTGGAGCAGTCCTGCCCAAAACAAAATACACTGGTTAAGATTCACGTTGGCTTTTTTTGCACTGCTCAATGTGGCTAGTCATCTTTTTGCAAGTCCAGGTGCAACTAGCGCAGTGACATTCTGGCTTGAAACAGAAGTTGCATTCTATTCCATAATAAGCGTAGTGTATCTTTTCGGGCTGAGAATATGGTATGTTCCTGCATTGCTATACAGTGTTTTAAATCTGGTAATATTTTTCGCTTCTGCATTTGTAATACTTCCAGGCATTACCACACAGTTGCTGATAGGTCACATCCAGTTTGCGCAGTATAGTTATGGGAGAGGTATTTCCCTGATTGCATGGGCATATCTAATAGTGTTTGGTGCGTTAGCAATAAAATATGATAGAGGTTCGGGAGTGAATAAACTGCTTGAAAAGAGTTAACTGTGCGAGCTGGAAACCGATTGATCGTGATTGAGTCTTTTATGTTTGTTTGCTGCTTTTCGCTCCGCTTCCTATCACTATTAAATCAAACTATTAGTTAACTTATTACCTTTAACTTCATAGAATAGTCTTCTAGAGGAAAGAGGAAAATCAGTAAGGAGGATCCATGCATTAGGATAACTACTGCGGTGCAACCTAATGGGTTATACAGAATCCTATTCCTTTGTTATCCAAGCACCAAAGTACCTTGCGGCACAGGCGTAGACCCTGAGGTACATCGCCCGAAGCAGGGATCGAACCTGCGACTTCCTGGTTAACAGCCAGGCGCTCTACCGCTGAGCTATTCGGGCATCTAATAATTAGCTATTTCATTTTGCTACTAAAGGTATGTGACATCTTCCCACCAGTAAACGATGTGGGCTTCCCAAATGAACAAACGTATGAGCTGATAGATATGGAACAAAAAGGCATATATATGTTTGTAACAAATTCCCATTATACGGCGGGACACGTCGAAATCCACGCTCAGGGAAATGATGTAAGACATCAACAGGATGCGATTGTCTATGAACTGAGAACATACCAAATGAACAAACGTATGATGCCACAAACGCATAATGCGTTCCCCAACGAGGTTCTACGAACCAATAAAGGAGGGGTTCTATTAATATATTCTGGGATCAGCCTTTGGGCTTGAAGAAGGAAAATGGCTCAGAAAGGTTGATGATCTTTGCATATAGGTATTGGTGCTCACCTATGTTCTCAACGAACTCGTATGTATCATCTCTGTAATTATATCTGACAAAGCTTGCCTTTTGTATTTCACATAGCGCATAATACAACCTTCTTCTGTCCTCTGGAAGGCCTTCTATGAGGTCAAATCCAGCTATTACCTTTTTCCCAGAATACTCAAAGAGGTATAGATGTGCAAAAGACTCTCCCTTTAAGGATTTCCTTATGGCTGCCTTTATTAGATCATCTACAGTACCCATAGCTATGTTAGATATTGAATGTGGGAGGGATTTAGCTTTATTTACTTCCTTGAAGTTAGTTATATCAAGGCTTATCACATTAATGTGATGA
>CAYWXC010000059.1:0-4600 GCA_964462345.1 Microcaldota archaeon
GTATCCTTTGCCATTATTTTCTTTATGTCTTCCACATTCATGTGGTCGAAATGGGGATGTGTTATGAAAATGATATCTGCTTTTTCAGACCCTTCTACCTTGAATGGATCTATGTAAATAGTCTTTCTCTTTTCCTTTATTATGAACGCGGAATGATTTACCAGCCTTAAGAAGTTTATCTCCATAATAAGACCCTGATACAATTCTTTATATAGTATTGCAAATATTTATTAAAAGGTGTTTCGCATTGGAGTTTAGTTCTGGTCTCCTCAAGATTCATAGAGAACCCAACGAATGGAAGGGGGTTCTTGCAAGCAGGGTCACTGGCGCTGCCGAACTTATGTCTAAACTTATAGGCGCTGAGATAAACAGGGCCATTTCTTCCCAGAATGTCCTGATGAAATTAGTTGTTAAGATAATGGGGAAAAAAGCAGAAGATGCTATTGCCCCATATATAGCAGCAGTTGTGCTTTTAGTATCGTCTGCGAGGAGCGTTAGTCCAGAAAAGGTCGGAGAACTGCTTAAGGCGATAGGCATAGAACCACAGAAAAGGGAGTTGGATTTTGTCTCAATGATACACTTTGATTCAGCTACAGCAGCATATGCCCCTGTATTTTATTTTGTGACTTTGATCAAGGATGAGCCAGATGCCGAGGCCCTCATGAAAGTCATAAATGCACTCGGACTTGAGGCAAAGGAAGAGACCGCCAACTACGTTATGAAGATATATAAAGAAACTATTCTTGGCAAATCTGACCAGAAGCCCAACAAACTTCAAGAGATGCTCGATGTATCTATCAAATCTGCTTCTGAGATGCTATCAAAACTCGAGCTAATGGAGCTTGATAGAATATTTGAGATCAAGAACATGAAAACATATATTGAAGAGGGCATGATCCCGTATCTCGGGGCTGTTGGAGTCATGGAATATATGGGAAGGGATATTGGGCTCGAGGGAGTTGAAAGTTTCAGGGATGGAGTAAAAAAAGTTATCGCATCTATTGGAGCAAGCCCGGATGATAAGATGCTCGATATAGTTACAAAGTCTCTCAACATAGGCAACTTTCCGTTTGTATACGTATCCGCAATTTATTTCATATTAGGAACAGGACAGGAACCAAACGTACAAAAGATGATTGATGTAGTTAGGACTTTGGGCCTTAAGACGGACGAAGCCCCAGCTTCGTATCTGCTGACGCTTTACCGCCAGATGAACCCAAAGGATAATGGAACTAGCTAATTTTGAAAACATTAAATACGCGTATCTTTACAAAGTTGTTGAATAGCATAAATATGATTGAAATTGAAAAGGTTGTTGCTATCGCAGCTATGCTTATGGGAGCCATGAAGATTCCAAAATAAGAGAATGCTGCTCCAAGCGAAACGCTGAATAATGAGGCGAGCATGAGCACATTGCTGGGTCTTGATTTCCAGAAGGAAGCTCTCTCACGCATTGTGAATATGAGAAGCTGATCTGTTACATTAAATAACAAAAATATTGATGTTTGGAACTGCTGCAGATTCATTCCGAATATAGACAGATTGATAGGTATGAATATCAAAGACTCTGCGAGAAGCATTACGCCAAATATGCATGACGAATAGACTATCGATTTGATATTCCAGACGTCAGGTCTCTTTGAATAGACGCTCGTATCTGTTGATAGGGAGATGCTTGTAATATCATTTGTAAATAGCAGAAGGATAAGCAGAAATGATGATATTGGGATGAGGTCCACGAATATGAACGAGATTGCGATAAACCCTATGATCTGGAATACTTTTGCAACCTTTACCAAGGAGTAAGTCACTATTCTCTCAAAGATTCTCCTGCTCTCTTTCACAGCTTCGACTATAACCCCTATTCCATCTGCAGTAAGAACAAGGTCTGCAGAGCTTTTAGCGACGTCTGTCGCATTTGACACTGCTATTCCTACCTCTGCTTGTTTGAGAGAAGGCGCGTCGTTAACGCCGTCCCCAGTCATACCCACATGATACTTCAGCTTCTGGAGCGCCTTCACGATCATATACTTATCTTCAGGATATATATTTGCAAATCCATCGACGTTTTCTATCTTAGACGCAAGGTCAGAGCTGCTCATTTTTTTTAGACTCTCTGAATCGATTATGTTTGTTCCCAGACCAACTTCTCCAGCTATCTCTTTTGCAACGCTTACATTGTCTCCAGTTAGCATCTTTGACCTGACTCCGAGATCTCCGAGCTCCTTTATCAGAAGTTTGGCATCGGCTCTCGGTTCATCGTAAAGAGCCAATATTCCGAATAATGTCTGGCCTTCTTTTGACATGGCAACCAATATGCTCCTGAAGCCTTCTTTGGATAACTCTTCGGTTGTGCCCTCTATCCATGACCGCGTTGTTTTGTCTAGATTGAAAAGTCCAGAGATAACTTTTGATGCGCCCTTCATTACAGAATACTTTTCCCTCTTGTCAGTAATTACTGCCTCTGTTCTTTTTGTTGAGGGGTCGAATGGACTGAATGTGAGCTGATCTCCAGTCTTTACGGACCTTGATGCAGCAAAATCAAGTATCGCATTGTCTATTGGATCATTATCAGATGCACGGGACGCTTCTGCAGCATACTTGAGTATCTCTTCTTCGCCAGTGTTGAAGGGCCTTATCTTTTTTACTGTTATTCTGTTAGTTGTAAGGGTACCCGTTTTGTCGATGCAGAGTATATTCATCGTTGAGGTCTCTTCTATCGAGCTTAACTTTGTCACAAGCACATTTTTTTTAACCAGCTTTTCTGTTCCAAGAGCCATGGAGACGGTAAAAGCTGCAGGCAATGCAACCGGGACGGAAGCTATGAATATTACAAGCATTAGTGAGAGAAGATCTCCTAGATCTATTTTCAGATTTGATATCCCATAGAAGAACATTATAGATATAATTATAATGTCTGCAAGTATCAGGTACTTTGTAATGTTGAGGACCACGCCCTCGAGATGAGATGCAGGTCTTGCCGAAGATACGATCTCAGCAGTTTTCCCATAGAGAGTATTGCTGGCTGTTGCAAAAACCAGGACTGTTGCTTCCCCACGCTTTATTACAGACCCGCTATATGCGACTTCCCCCTCATTCTTACTTACCGGCAATGATTCCCCAGTTATTGCTGATTCGTCTGCTTCCAAGGATTCAGACTCGATCACTTTGCAATCTGCTGGAACTATGTCTCCGAGGCGCAGCCTTATCACATCTCCAGGAACAACAAGCCTTGAAGAGATCTTTATCCATCTCCCTGATCTTCGGACTCTTGAATCCGTACTCAACTTTTGTTTTAAGAGATCTACAGACTTATCTGCCTTGTATTCCTCTGCAAAACCAGCAATTGCATTGAATAGAAGAAGTCCAATCACTATGTAAAAATTACGGAAGTTATGGAGAAAGTAAGATATAACAACAACAATCCAAAGAAGCAGAGGCACTGGACCGTAAAACCTTTTCAGGAACTTGAGCATGGTGTTAGGCTTCTTCTCTTTTATCTCATTGTAGCCGTTTTCCTCAAGCCTGATCTGGGCTTCCTGCTCAGAAAGCCCCTCAGCGCTAGACTTGAGCCTGCGCAGAAGCTCATCAACACCAATGCTTTTAGCATAGTTTACTTCCATCAAATATCTTCGATATGTAAGGTATAAAATAGTCTTGCATGGAAAGGCATTTTGAAGAGAAGATTTTAATACTGAAGAGTGATATCAAATCATGAGTTCTTCGATTGTCAAGATAAGCGAGGAAGTAAGCATATCTTTGCAGAACCTGGTTACGGGAAGAGGGTGCGTTATAGGACAGAGCGGGTCTGGAAAATCTTTTCTTATAGGAAAAATATCTGAGGAACTTTGCAGGCTTGGCATGCCTTTCTGTATAATAGATACAGAAGGAGAATATGCGATGTTGAAAAAGCAGTTTGAGATCATCCTTGTCGGCAGGGAAAATGTGGACGTGGAGTTACCAGCAGATTATTCGAAGCTGTTTGAGCTGAGCATGAATAAGGGGATACCAGTAATAATAGATCTTTCAGACGTGATAGAGAAAGATGATGAAGCTTATGCGGCTCTTTCTGCGCTTTATTCGCTGGAAGAGCACGCGCGAAAACCTTATCTTGTCATAATAGAGGAAGCTGACAAATTCGCACCGCAGATTATGCATAAAGGAATGAATATAATAGAGGAGATTAGCGTTAGGGGCAGAAAGAGAGGGATAGGATTGTTTGTCGCTACACAGAGGCCTGCCACGATCAGTAAGAATGTTCTTGCACAATGCTCGTACGGATTCATAGGAAAGCTCACGATTTCGAATGATTTGAATGCAATCAGTATACTTCTTGAAGGGAAGAAGAACTTTGATGACGTTGTCAAGCTAGGTACTGGAGAATTCCTGCCTTTTGGGCTTGAGATGAAAAATAAATTTAAGGTAGCGATGAGAGAGGCATCATCAATTGGATCCACCCCCAAAGTAGTGCTCCCAGACGCGAGCAACAAAAGCCTCGATCTTGAGGGCGTGGTAAAGGCTCTAAGCTCAAATAAGAGTATTAGTAGGGAAAAAGGAGATGAGAAGAGGAATAGCATCTCTACAATAATAAAGCCAAGAT
>CAYWXC010000060.1:0-4584 GCA_964462345.1 Microcaldota archaeon
GAAAGGTCGTCATTGACTTTTGCTATATCCGACACTGCGAATTCGATCTCTCCATAAATATACTTGTAGATCTTTCTTATCGCAACTATGCCTTTTGTATAACCCAAAGCTCCAAGGGCTTCTATTGCATTCGGAACATCTCTCTTACCTATCTTGAGTGATATCTCCTTTCTAGCAGAAGAGAGATACTTTCCTTTCTTGATCATTATCTCTGCGTCTTCTCCTGTGATTCTTAATCTAACATCTAAATTTTTATCTTCCTTAAAAGGAGTGTAATCTATCAGGAGTCGCAGAGATTCGCCGATCTTTTTTCCATTATCTTCCAGAAAAGAGGTGAGTTTATCACACTCGTTTCTATCAAGCAAACCCCGAAGTTCTACTTCTATCATAAGTCTTCTACCGTTCAGTCTTTAACAGATTCAAGAAGGCTGAGAATGTTCCATACTACTGTTCTTGCATATGGGGGAAGATTTATATCGTTGCTAACTTCATCTATCTTGTATGTTGCAGTCGATGCTCTGACTGAATAACTATCGCTCTGTCCAAGAGCCTTCTTTGCTTCTTCAAGAGCACTCTTGACGTTCCTTGGAACGCTATTGTCACTCAACAATATATCTATCTGCTGCTTTACCTGATTTATCGTTTCATCTAAATTTTTATCGTTTTCCAAGATAACACCTTTGAAATACGGGCCCGGCGGGATTTCCAAAAAACTTTTTCAAGTTCATTTATTTGAACCCGCGACCATCAGCTTAGAAGGCTGCCGCTCTATCCAAGCTGAGCTACGGGCCCATCAGCATCATATGTATAAATAACCTCTTATATTCTCGAAAGTGACTCGAGCAACATCCTCAAACTTCATCTCTTTGTATTTTGCTATCATCTCAATCACTCTCGGTATCTCTGAAGGACTCGCTGTAGCCGCTGGTGAGTCTGTTTCAGTAACTATACTTTTTATGTCAATCGCCTTTATAACTCTTTTCCTTCTGCTTGATTCTAGTGGAGGTATAGATATTAGATAGCCATCTTTTTCTATCTCCTTCGCACTGATCTCATCTCCCTCGTAAAAATGAAAAATTGCCTTCTTTATGCCATACTCCTTGAGTTCCTTTCTTACATCATGGAGAGCTCCTCGCGAATGTATGACCACTGGCATATCCAGCCTCTGCGCTATCTCGAGCTGTTTCTCAAATGCTTTCTTCTGCTCCTGCATGCTGACATGCTCCATTATTTTGGTATCTAAGCCTATCTCTCCTATTCCTACAATATGCCTATCTTTCTTTATCATGCCTTCCATTGTCTCTATAAACTCAAGATCTTTTTTCGAAGAGGCAAAATCTGGGGCTACACCAACCGTTGCAAAGATGGAATGCATATGTGCAATCTCAACAACTTTATTACTGCTTTCAGCATTCGTTCCTGCTCCTATCATTATATGTACGCCAATGTCTCTGGCCTCTTTCAGCACCTGGTCCAGATTCTTGAAAAGCTCGGGATGCATGTGTACATCAGCCATCTCTATCTCTTCAAGCTTCCTGAGTTCAATCATCTGTCCTGTCTTATAAATATGCAATGTACCACCAAAGGCTGAATGTACCGAAATGGCTATAAATCTGCAATGTAAATATGATTAATAAATTATATTATAAAAGGTTTACTATCTATGACATTAATTTCTACAGAAGAAAAAAGCAGAGCACACAGGTTTAAATCTTATCCAAGAGGCAGAAATACCTTAAAGGATAGCATGCAGTACATCTCATTGATAATCTCAATCATAGCAATAATCGCATCGCTTTATTCGTATTCATTTTCACTCTCACATTCAAAGACAACATATGTTTACATAAATAATACTAACAGCATAAAGACAGGAACTACTTCAACTGTGCTTTCTGGATACAATATCTCAGGTTCTCTTATAACACCTCCAACATCTATTGCATCAGATCCAATAATAACCACACAGCAACAATTTGGCAACAGGCTAACCAATATAAATCAACCACTGAACCCATCAGAATTATCGATAATAAACAATGCATCTGACTCCTACTATGAGATTGCAGGTGAGATGTACTTAAATCATACACTCACCAACGAGGTCGGTGCTCAAAGCACAAAGGTCTCATCGTTCCTGTTAAATGGAAAGCCGAGTGTAATATATCTTGGATCTATCACCTGCATATTCTGTGGTGAGAATAGATGGGCCATGGCTCTTGCCCTTTCAAGATTTGGCAATTTCTCAAATCTGTTTAAGGGATACAGCTCTCTGGGTGATTCCGATGTTCCAACTCTTTACTGGTCTCCAGCGCATTACAATTCGTCAACAGTAGATCTTGGATCATTCTACAATAGTAAATACATTAACTTCATAGCTATAGAAGATACAAATCCAATACGTGGTGGATTCAGTCTGCAGCCGCTCCAGACAATCCAGTCAGAAATAAATGCATCTGGGAACATTGCATATAGTGATGCTTACAATTATGTGATGCAGCTGAACAACTTCCAAGGGACACCTTATACAATATGGGGCAATTACAATATCGGTGGAGCTGACGCTGTAGATTTTGGCAATCAAACTCCAACATCAACAAATCCAACTCTGCAGCTCACTTACATGACGCACAATGATGTACTGAACCAGCTTGCAGCTCCAAAAGGCCAGTTTGCATGGTCCGAATATGCTGCCGCAGACCTTTACATAGCAATGACCTGTGCAAGCATAAACAACACTGCCCCAATATGCTCACTTCCTGCAATAAAGGGAATCGAAGCTACCAATGGTTACACGGGCTGATCCTCTGCCACGTCAAAGAATAGAATTTGTGCATTATACAAGAAGGAGCAGATTATCGATATTCAGGAATATATTTACTTCGTACCCTTACATACTAATTGCAATTCTTGGATCGATACTTTATTATTTTATATTCTCGTATTTGATAAGCGTAAGCAGCAATGACGTCGTTGTATTTACGACTCCATTATATTTTATATATTTCTTAGTTATTAGTGCAGGGATACTCCTTGCAGTCAGTGCTTATGTGCTTAGGCGAAGCACAGGCGGGGCAGGGCTCGGTGCCTCTGACTCTGCGGCAAGCGCACTCACTACCATAACTGGGGGACTTGTAGCTTCATGCGGCTGCAGCGCACCTGCACTATACTCATTCTTCTCTCTTCTAGGAATCAGCGCGGCTGATGCATTTGGTATCACTTATTCAATAAGTCAATTTCAGATTCCAGCTTTATTGCTTCTAACAGCAATAAACATCCTGCTTATTTATTATAATCTGGGAAAGATTTCACGGGGAGTAGGAAGAAGAATAAGATAAAAATCAATAAAAATAAGTGCTGCAACATAAGGTCTCTATTCAAGAGCCCCAGACTGGATTCAAGCCGCATGCAGCTCTATTAGATGGTCCAGTTGCCGAGCCTATCCCTCCTTGCTGTGCATATGCAGATACCCAGCTAAAGTTCCCGTTTGTATTCGCAAAAGCTCCATGGCAATATCCATTCGGGCTTACTGCACCTAATGTATACTGGTTAACTCCAGTTGCCACAGACGTTCCTGCGAGTACAGTTGCAAAGAATGCACTGATACTTATCAGTCCTACTAGTTTTCTATCCATTTTATCCCCTATCCTTACACTAAGAAGAAGATCCTTAATATATTTATTGGAAACACGCGTTTTGACGGGCCTAAGCCGGGAGTCGGACCCGGTCCTGGGGATCCACAGTCCCCCATGCTAGCCGTTACACCACTAAGGCCATTGCTATTACTATATTCGCAGATAAGGTTTATATGGATTATGAGCCATAATAAATCATAAATCTTTTGAGATATGCCTTGACAGTTAAGAATGTTTATTCTTGTTGGCGTAACGATGACACGTAAAATTGACGATAGAAAGATTGAACTTCTTTTGGAGCTCCATAAGACTGGGATCAGTTCAGTGGATGCAGGAAAAGCGGTAGGTGTTAGCTATCAGACAGCATTAAATGTATGGAGAAAGCATGGTCTTGATCCTAATTTCAATAGGAAGAGGACACTGTATAGCACCATTAGACCTGTATTGGAGTTTGTCAAAGAGGGCCACTCCACAAAGGAAGCTGCATCTGCATTTCCACTTTCCGAGGCTACTATAAGAAGGTGTATTAAGGAATACGAAAAAGCCGAGCCTCTGCTTCACGGATTTGGAAGCCAACTAAAAGGGCTCCTGCGGTCCAAAGAAAATCCGGCCAAAGAATTAAGGGTCGTCCCATTGCCATATGACTTGAGAGCTGGGCTAATAAGACGAAACAGGTATTATCCAGCGAGGATACTGGAGAAGAAGGGTACAAACATATTTGGAGAGAGGGAGGAAAAGCCAAATCGCCCATCCAAAGGGCTGCATGCTGCATTACTGTGCGGCAGTATGCCTATCATAAACTCCAGCCAGCGCAAAGAAATGAATCCTCCCCCGAATGTACCAGTGCACCTAACTCCAGGCATTATCAATATTTCTATATTCTTCCCTAACAGGAACTACAATAGGCAGAGAGTCAAGGCAAGGTAACCGAAGAAACCCCACATAACTG
>CAYWXC010000061.1:0-4531 GCA_964462345.1 Microcaldota archaeon
TTTATAGTTCCATTTTCTATCAATTCAACTACTGCAGGCTCTAATGGAGCAATATCTATATAAAATCTCGAATGCTTGTTCGGGCTCTTTCCCTCCATATTCTTTGTTCCTTTGTCTATGGTTTCCTTGTAAACTACTATTGGCTCGCTTGTAGTGATTGGTATCTTGTATTCGTCGCGTATCTTTGTCTCTATGACTTCAAGATGTAGCTCACCCATACCGCTGACGAGGTGTTCTCCTGTTTCCTGATTGAGCTCTACGTTTATAGTTTGATCGCTCTTTGAGAGATCTCTAAGCGCTTCAATAAGCTTCATGAGGTCTCTGGTGTCCTTAGCTTCTATCGCCTTTGTCACTACCGGTTGCGAATAATGCTTTATCTGTTCAAATGGCTCTATAATTGTCTCGCTTATGGTATCTCCAATTGCGACATCCTTCAATCCAACAAGCCCTGCTATATTGCCTGCAGAGATAGAATCTACGAGAACTCTATCTGGTCCCATGTATATTCCTACTTGTTGTATCTTCTGTTTGTCGTTCCTTCCAGAAACATTGACTTCAACTCCTTTCTTCACAGTACCTGAGAATATTCTTCCTATCGCAACGTCCCCGCTGTGTGGGTCGCTTGTTATTCCGAATACAATTCCATTTACTGGGGCTGATTGGTCAACATCCAACATCGACTTTCCTTCAGGCGTGCTTAAATCTCCATGCCATAAATGAGGGATTCTATAAGCCTGTGCCTGCCTTGGGTTTGGAAGATGCTTTATTATCATCGATAATGTTGCCTCATCTATTGGTGCAACTTCCTGAAGCTTCTGCTCATCGTTCTTCGCAGTCAATTCAAATATATCCTTAAATGTGACCTTGTATTTCTGCATAATGTCTGTTGATATGGCCCATTTCTTATATGCAGATCCGAAGCAAACGCTTCCATTCTCAACGCTAAGCATCCACTTGTCAGCAAATTCTTCTGGAACATATCTCGCTATTAACTTATTAATGTCTGTTATGAGCTTTACGAGCCTCTCAAATGTCTGTTCTGGCGTCAGCCTTAATTCGTTGAGAAGCCTATCTGTTTTGTTTACAAACAGGGTTGGCTTTGCCCTTTCTTGAAGAGCCTGTCTTAAGACTGTCTCTGTCTGGGGCATTATTCCTTCAACAGGATCTACAACAAGAACTACTCCGTCTACGGCTCTCATTGATCTTGTGACGTGCCCTCCGAAATCAACGTGTCCTGGCGTGTCGATCAAATTGATGATGTAATCCTTGGTATTATAGTTGAATGCAAGTGAGATGTTTGCTGATTTGATAGTCATCCTTCTATCTTTCTCAATCGCTTCGTAATTTGTGTAAAGCGCATCTCCAGCAACGCTTTTAGAGATAATTCCTGCCTTTGCAAGGAGAGAGTCTGTAAGTGTTGTCTTTCCATGGTGAACGTGTGCAATTATTGCCACGTTCCTTATGTTATCTATTCCGCTCATTATCCTGGCTACTTCTTCAGCTACAAATTCCTTTCTTACCATAACAACACCGAAACTTACCTTGCTCTCTTTGCTATTCTTTCAATCTCGACTCTCTTCTTTATAGCGTAGCTATCCTGGCTCTTCGTGGATGCAAGAATTAGCTCATTTGCAAGAGCATCTGCTAGCGTCTTTCTATTCTTAAACGAGTTTATCAATGCGGCTAGGGCTATACTCCTCAGAGCCACATCCATTCTTCTCTCAGAGCTTATACCAACAGCAACGTTGTATGAAATACCTCCATACCTTACTCTTGTGGTATCCTCTATTGGCGCAGAGTTCTGCAGTGCATCTACAAACACCTGAACAGGATTCTTTCCTGTCTGCTTGTTAATTATATCAAATGCATTTTCTATTGTGCTCATTACCTTAATCTTTCTTCCCTGAAGCTTTCCCTCCCTTCTTATCACTTTCCCTCCGACTTTCTTTCCTGTTCCTCCTCTCATTATCTTGTTTGCAAGCCTCTCGACTATGCTAATGTGGGAATCATAATACGCCTTGTTCTTTCTTCTTCCAAATATATTTGGATAAGGATTCTTTCCAAAGGTGATATATGCAGCAAGGCTAGGGTCTCTTACCTCTACTTCTGCGGTAGGATACTTTTCAAAGAGCATTCCTCTCTCTCTTGGTCGTGCTTGCTCTTCCTGTTCTCCTTCGGCTTCCGGTGCGGCATCCTCTTTTCTGGATCTGCTGCTCTTTCTCCTTCGCTTAACAGCCTGCTCCTCCTGCTCTTCAGCCATCTCTTCTTCCTGCTTTTCCTCGTTCTTTATTTCTTCAGCCACAAAATCATCTCTTCGGCTTGTCTTTCTTTCCCTTCACTACTTGGAAAAGATCAGCCCCATTAACTGCTATCACTTTGTACTTTATTCCAGGAATGCATCCCATCTGTCCCCTCTGGGATCCTCCAAGTCCCTGTATCGTCACTTCGTCGTGTTCATCTATGAAATTTATTGAACCATCATATGGGACATATGCTCCGACAACTTTGGCATTCTTTATGAGTTGCACTCTAACGCATTTTATCAGACCGCTGTGAGGTTGCTTCTGCTGAAGCACGAATTTCTGAAGCACCAAGGCCTTTGCCATTGGCACAGTTCCAACAGCATCATACTTCTGCTTAAGCTTTAGCTTCTTTCTCTTCCACCACTTATTAAGCAGCCTTTGTTTTTTTCTCTTTCTAACAAGTTCTTTTGCTGCGAATTCACCATTTGGCAATCAAACACCTAATCTCTTGAATTAATAATTTTCATCAAGTATCCTGGAATTTCCTTCCTCTATTATTCCAATGCTGTTAACTGAGTAAGGCTTTCCACACACAGTACCAAGCTCTATGGAATTTCCATCAAATTTGATAATCTTAACTCCTGCGATGCCGCAGACATGGGTTATATCCTCTACAATCTCTTTCTTTCCCTTGGTTGCAAGTATTACTGCTTTTAATTCATTCTTGTTTATCATTCTGACAGTATCCTTGTATCCAATGGCAACTTTGCCTGTGCCAGTTGCAAGCCTTATATCACTATTAAGGTCTACCATAAAATCTTCCGAGATTATTATAAAAACTTTTAATCACTGATCCTTGTAAGATGCAAAGCATTAGCAGATATCCTTCAGCAGTGAATCTGCACTCACTAAGATACTTGATTTATTCTATACAAAAGGTATTTAATCATTATGGCGTGTTACCCGCATTTTCTTTCCAATATAAAGATATCATATATTCCATATCCACGGTACAATATTGATAAGTATGGATATCGCTACAATTGCTGTTATTATCTTTATTATCTTCTTGCTTTTTATTTCCGTCTTATATATCCTATAACCATCAAGGCCTATTGCTGCTATGGGAAGAAGATTGAATATGCCTATGAAGAGGTTTAGTATGAATGCAAGACCGAAGAATGTGTAAAAGAAATTGACTATGTTAGATTGCAGAACTCCTCTTCTTGGCGAATAAATCTGATCAACAAATACGCCTATTTTGCCGTTGCTGTTTGCGATTACGGTGTAATTCCCCCTATTTGTGTTGAGATATACGGTACTTCCTGGCTTGTCAAGAGATACAGCATAAGCAAAGTCCGATGCATTTACTAAAGGTATCTTATTCCACGAATATATTATGGCGCCCACATCATTTGCGCTCAGAGCATTGCTTGCTGGTGTATTATTTATTATTCCGCTCAAGATTATATTTTTAATAAAGAAATTAGGTATAACATAAATTAAAGTGCAGATCATCAGCGCAAAGAAGACCAAAGTAAATAACATGTTTGCTGAAACTCCGGCTATGGAAATATTGTTTTGCTCTCTCTTGCTTAACTTTGAGATCTTCTTTTCGTCAGGCTCGACGAATGCTCCTGTTGGGATTATCCCAAAAAAGGCAATACCGACAGACTTGATATCTACTTTGCTTATTCTTGCCAAAACGCCATGGGAAAACTCATGGACAACAAGTATGAATACGAAAGCAGCTATGCCGCTTACAAGTGGTATCGTGATTCCAGGTATTATTGGAGCCACCCCTGGAATTGTTGATTGCAAAGCCCCATAGTTTGGATGAGAGGTGACTATCCCAAATAATGCTACTCCTATTGCGTAAAGGATTACCAAAGAACTGTAAATAAGAACACTTATCAAGAACAATGAGAAGCCTCCAACTATTGTTATCATATATATTATAATCTGGTTAACGCTAAGTCCTCCATTGATTATTGATGAAATAATAAGAGAAAAGTATCCTACAAACCCTGTTGGGGAGGCGCTAAGTCCGCAGCCCTCGCTCACTGCCTTAATCTGCGGTATATTGAAGAAGCTTAATGGAAGGCATGTTGCAGGCAAGACAAATAATAGAATCACTATTATTGAGAATATGCCTAGTATATATGCACTCCAACCAATTCTCTTCTTAAAAATCGGATAGGAAAGGATGCCAAATGCTAGAACAAGCCCCCATTCTGCCATTCCATTCCAGAACCAAGGCGCTTTCTTAGATAATCTATCTATTACAT
>CAYWXC010000062.1:0-4527 GCA_964462345.1 Microcaldota archaeon
AAGTATAGTTATATCTTAGTTATATTTGCCAACCCAAAATTATTAAAGCTAGCAGATTCACGCAAGAGAGAAGAGATCTCTCTTTTTCTCGCTAACCTCACCGCTCTCCGCAAGGAAGTAAAGCACAGCTCTGGCTCCATCTTCGGATATTCCTGCAGCACTGGCCAGATCGTCTATCTTGCTCTTCCCTTCTTTCATCTTGGCCACAAGCTTTGGGCCGTTTTTTTCTATGAAGGACCTCAACGCAATGTAATACTTTTTGTTGAACGCCCTTGTCCCAAGCACGAATCCTCTCCTTATGCTTTCTTCCAGCTTAGTCGAGAGAAGAGATGCCTCGCTCTCACTCGAAAGCACCACAAATCCATCCTTCTCTAGCGTCCTTACGTTTTCATCATCTATCATCTGTATGAGGTTGCTTATTTCGTTTCTCTCCCTCTTTTCTGTCTTCTCCGCGCTCTTTTCCTGCTTAGGCTGCTTCCTCATCAGGAATCTGTTGTAAATATCATTGGATATGCTGTAAAGCTCGGAATTTCCTTTTGAGAAGAGATTCACCACTTTCTTATTTTCCAATTCTTGCAATATCCTTCTTCCCTCTTGGTCAAGCCTCTTATTGACCTTCTCTTTGGTTCTCTCGTTGTATCTGAGCTCGTCCATCTTTTTTAATACATCGATCTCGTCTTGTGAGAGCGTTATCTCTTTGCGAAATCTCTGCGCAACATCTTTCCTTTCCTTAATCTGAGGAACTTCTCCTTTTCCGGAAGCCAGCATCTTTGCTATATCTGATTTCTTTGCAAAGACGAAGCCGCCTCCCTCAAGGCTGAAGAAATCAACCTCGTCGTCTTCCTGCAGCCCAAGCTTCTCAACAACCTCTCGAGATAGGTAAACTGCAAGCTTGTTATTCTGCTTATAAACTCTCACCATCAATCCCCAAATTTTTTAAATATAGCAATCTACTATTAATTATGATGCGTGAAAGCTTAAAAGAGTTTGTAGGGAGCACGAAGCCAGATCTTAGCACAGAAGAATCCAGGGCTGTTGAGATGAATGCTTATGCTCTTGGGATAACACCAATGCAGCTTATGGAGAGCGCCGGCTCCCTCTCAGCCGAGTTCATAAGGAGCAAAGTCAAGAAGGGAAAAAGAATCCTCGTCACATGCGGCTCTGGAAATAATGGGGGTGATGGCTTTGTTGTCGCAAGACATCTTTCTAGGGCTTATGATCTATCCGTATTCCTTATCTCCGGAGAGCCCACAAAGCCTGAATCATTATCAAATTTCAGGCTTCTCGAAAAATCCGGCATTAATATGACAAAGGATATCAAGGAGGGATGTTCTCTTATTAAAAAATCAGATATTATAGTCGATGCGATATTTGGGACAGGCTTCCATGGAAACCCGGATTCAAAATCCATTGATGTAATAGCTCAAATAAACAATTCAAAAGCAATCATCTTCTCAATAGATATTCCATCAGGCATGGACATATCTGCCAAGAGCGAAAAACATTCAATAAATGCGGATTACACCCTCACATTCCACAAAAAGAAGGAATTCCTGGATATTAGCAGGAAGTCAGGCAAGGTTGTTGTGATTGATATAGGGATACCCAACTCCGCAGAGATCTTTACTGGGCCTGGAGACATATATCTTGCAACTGCAGAAAGAAGGATAAGCTCTGAAAAGAGAGAGAATGGCAGGGCATTGATCATCGGAGGGAGCTCCGGATACCATGGCGCCCCATCCCTCGCATCCTGGGCTGCACTTAACATGCTATCTGCCCTCAGGATAGGCAGCGGTTATGTTGTTGCAGAGGTGCCCGTGTCGATACTCAATCTCGTGCGTGGAATCTCCCCAAACATCATAGTAAGAAAATGCGGCTCTGAACGGATAGAGTTTACTGAGGAATTAAAATCCGAAATTAAGAAAGCCGATGCAATAGCGATTGGCATGGGGATAGGCAGGGAAGGCGATTCCTTGCTAAGTGCTTCAAGAATAATAAAATATGCCTCGTCAATGAAGAAAAGCTTGATAATAGATGCGGATGCGATACACGCACTAAAGCTTGTAAAGGCTGGCCTATCAAAAAATGTTTTGATAACGCCACATCACAGGGAGTTTTTTGCACTCACAGGAAAGGATTCGAGCAAGATGGAATTGAAAGAAAGGATAAAGGCCGTTATGTCCGAAGCGAAGAAGCGCAATATTAACATACTTCTCAAAGGCCATGAGACGGTAATAAGCGATGGCAATCTCGTAAAAGTGAATGTTAGTGAGACATCAGCATTGGCCAGCATGGGCACAGGTGATGTTCTTTCCGGAATAATTTCAGGGTATCTCTCAAAGAAGAAGGATGTATTCAGAGCAGCAGCCGCTGGCGCATATCTGCATTCAAGGATTGGCGACATACTCGCTTCTTCAAAAGGCACGCACATAATCGCCATGGATGTTGTTGAGTCGATACCGAAAGTAATAAGAGATTTCGATAAAAATGTTGAGTGATCGTTATGTCAAGTCCCAGCAAGGATGCTAAAGCCGAGTTCGTCCAGCTCATACGATTCTCTATAAAGGAATCATATCCAAATACCCAGATTAGCGAAGAAGAGATCTTGTTATCCATAGCGGAGCCAAGGCAGGAGCATGGTGATCTCAGCTCCTCAATATCCTTTAAGATCTCAAAGTCTGAAAAGAAGAGCCCAAAGGAGATCGCAGAGACGCTAGCATCAAAATTCAGGGAAGGATATCTGATCAAGAAGCCCTCATCAATAAATGGCTACCTCAATGCATTCATAGATGAAATAGCGTATGCCAAGCTTGTAATAAGCGCTATATGGAAGGAAGGGGATGACTATGGTAAGAGCGATCTCGGAGATGGCAAAAGGATAATCGTGGAGTCGCCGAGCGTGAATCCGAATAAGCCCTGGCTTGTTAGCCATCTTAAGAATGCGCTTCTGGGAGATGCGATATCCAATGCTCTCTCTTCCTGCGGTTACTCTGTAGAGCGCATAAATTATATAGATGACCTGGGTCTTCAGGTTGCTGAAAGCCTCTGGGGATTCAAGAATCTCAACAACAAGCCAGACAAGAAATTCGATCTATGGCTTGGAGAGCAATACGTAAAAGTGAATGCAGAAATAACAAAAGAAAAATCTATCGAGGAGAATGTAAAGTTATTGAACAAGCTTATGGAAGAGGATACTCTGGAAGCGAAGGAAGCGAGGCAGCTTGCGGAGCGCTGTGTTGTTGCACAATACGAGACATCCTTCTCTTACAAAATATATCATGACCTTCTAATATGGGAGAGCGACATATTGCGATCCAAACTTCTCGAGAAGGCGCTCTCCGTGCTGAAGGAAAAGGGAATAACAGAGGTCCCTTCAGATGGCAAGTTTGCGGGCTGCACAGTGATAAACCTTGAAAAGGCAAAGAATATCTCAAAGGAGTTCGAGAATCCGGAAGAAAAGATAAAGGTGCTTGTAAGAAGCAATGGCGTTGCAACGTATGTGGCAAAAGATCTCGCCTTCGACATGTGGAAGTTCGGGATAATAGATGCGGATTTTCAATACAAATGGTTCATGAAGGAGCCCAATGGCGCGGAGCTTTATACTACGAGTTCCGAAGGCACGGCAATGACTTTCGGAAAGGCCGAAAAAATAGTCAATATAATAGGGTCATCACAGAGATTTCCACAGATGATACTCAAGGCGATACTGGAACTCATGGGAAGAGAAGACCTATCCAAGAGTCGAATACACATCCCTTATGGCGAGATAGGTATAGAAGAGGGAACTCTCAGTGGAAGGAAGGGGGGATGGCTCGGAGACGAGAGGAATTACACAGCAGACGATCTTCTGGCAGAGGCAAAATTACGATCCTTAGAGATAATAAACAAGAACGAGAAATTTTCAGGAAAGGGAAACAAGGATGAGATAGCAGAAGCGGTATCCTTAGGTGCGATAAAGCTTGAGTATCTTAGGACAGATCCTGAAAAGAAAGTAACATTTTCATGGGATAAGGCTCTCAGCTTCGAAGGGAATAGCGGTCCTTATTGCATGTATACATACGCAAGGGCATCAAGGATATTGGAAAAGGCCAGTTATGATGGAAAGATCTCGGAGAACGATTACTCCCAAGTTAAAAGGGAAGAAGACTTCGAGCTTCTGAAAGCCCTTGGAGAGTTCGGAGATATTCTCGAGAAGGCATGTAATGAATACAGGCCAAACATAATAGTCGATTATGCATTGAGAACTGCTCACCAGTTCAGCAAGTTTTATGAAAAGATGCCTGTTATAAAAGGCGGAGATGCTAAGGAAGTGAGGCTTGCTCTTGTCGAAGCGGCAAGACAGGTTATGCACAACGCGCTCGCGGTAATAGGGATAAACACGATAGAGATAATGTGATCTCTATTCCCTAAGGCTTTTCTTAACGTCTATATCCTTCCTGCTTAATCCATTAACTATATTTGATATGTCTATTGCGATTTCCTCTAGCTTCATCTCTTGGGCTACTGCCAAAGCCGCTTCCCAATATC
>CAYWXC010000063.1:0-4518 GCA_964462345.1 Microcaldota archaeon
TCTACTACGGAAATATTTATAAATTTGAAAGTTATTATATAATATATAATATATTATTTATAATCACGGTGATATAATGTCTTTACTATTTGATGTCTTTATAGCCATAAGCGTTCTGCTTGTTTTGGTTGTGCTTGCGATAATAGCAATTTACAATGGACTTATATCCAAGAGGAATAGGGTTCAGGATGCATGGGCTCAGATAGACGTCCAGCTCAAGAGAAGATATGATTTGATACCAAATCTTATTGAGACAGTCAAAGGATACATGAAGTATGAGAAGAGTACATTGACTCAGATAACTGCATTGCGCAGCTCTATAATGACAGGATCAACACAAGATAGAGCCAATGCGAACAATATGCTAAGTCAGACACTGAAAAGCTTATTCGCTGTAGTTGAGAACTATCCAGATCTCAAGGCAAATCAATCTTATCTTAATCTGCAGCAACAGCTTACTGACACGGAGGACAAGATAGCTTTTGTAAGAACTTCTTACAATGATTACGTTTTGGATTTCAATAATGCCATCCAGCAGTTTCCTGGAAATGTCTTTGCAAACAGGTTTGGATTCAAGAAAGCTGATTTCTTCCAGGCACCAGAAGAGGAAAAGGCTGCAGTGAAAGTGAACTTTGATGATGCCAGCACTATCGGAGGAGCATCGCAGCCTCAAGTGCAGCAGCCAAATCAGCCACCTCCTGCCCCTTCAAAAGGTCAGAAAAAACAAGACGGCAAGAAATAAAGCGTGAAGAAAAATGGCAAGTTTTTTCGATGAGATAGCTAGGAACCGAGCAAAATCAATACTACTAATGTTGTTATTTGGATTATTATTTGCTGGAGTTATCTATGCATTTGTAATATTATTGGGCGGAGGAATCTTTGGATTCTTGGTTGGAATAGTAATAATAATTGTATATGCGGCGTTCTCCTACCATTCTGGTTACAAACTGGTTCTGAAGTTTTCTGGAGCGAAGGAAGCAGACAAAAGCCAGTATAGCTCATTATATAATATGGTAGAAGGGCTCTCAGCTGCAGCAGCTATACCAATGCCAAAAGTTTACATCATGCAAGATCCAAATCCGAATGCCTTTGCAACTGGAAGAAGCAAGAAAACTTCTGCAATAGTTGTGACAAGCGGACTGCTCTCTACAATGGATAGGGATGAACTTACAGGAGTATTAGCACACGAGATCTCACATATAGCCAACAACGACGTACAGTTTATGACAATAGCTGTGATATTTGCTGGTGTTATAGGCCTTATTGCAGCATATGCAAGGATGATGTTTTTCTTTGGTCCATCTTTCAGGAACAACAATGAGAATGGTGGTATAATCCTGTTAATAGCTCTCGCAATAGGTCTTTTAGCTCCACTATTTGCAATGCTAATACGCCTCTCAATCTCAAGAAAGAGGGAATACATGGCAGATGCGAACGGAGCCAGAATGACTCGAGCCCCAATGTTTCTTGCCAACGCACTCAAAAAGATACAGGCCTATCAAAACAGTCCAAAGCAAACACCAGTCAAGCATGCAAACGAAGTTACAGCTCCAATGTATTTTGCAAACCCACTAAGCGTAAAGAGCCTTGCAAACCTCTTTTCTACGCATCCTCCAATAGAAGATAGGATTAAGAAACTCGAAGAGATGTACTAGCTATACCATTAAATGAGAGATTGGGAAGCCAGGCATATAAGCCTGGCCCTCTATTTATCTCTGAGCAGATGAGAATCTTTTATCAACATCGTCCCAGTTGATAACATTCCACCAGCTTTCTACATACTTGCCTCTATCATTTTTGTATTGTAAATAGTATGCATGCTCCCAAACATCAACACCTAACAATATCTTCAATTCTGGGAGGTGCATGAAGTTCTGTTTCTCTATCTGTGTCAAGACCAGTTGGTCTATCTGACTATCATAAAGCAAGAGCGCCCATCCACTCCCCTCAACAGTCTTGGCTGCATCTGAGAACTGTGCTTTAAACTTATCAAAGCTTCCAAAGCTCTTATTTATCTTATCTGCAATCTTTCCGCCAGGGGTTCCTCCTCCCTTTCCAGCCGGAGCCATATTTGGCCAAAATACGCTATGTAAGATATGGCCTCCAAGATTGAAGCTATAATCCCTAAGGACAGCCTTCGTGTCTATCTGGATCTCTCCATTTCTTGCTTTCTCAAGCTTCTCAAGCGCTGCATTAGCTCCGTTAACATATCCTGCATGATGTTTGTCATGATGCAGTTTCATAATCTCTTCCGAGATATGCGGTTCCAAAGCATTGTATCCATATGGAAGTTGTGGAAGTTCATATTTCTTTCCCATTCATAACACCAATCTATAAATGAATAAAAATTTCTATTAAATGTGTGCAAGACTATTTTGTCATAAAGTATCAGACGACTTCATAACCCTATTCAGAAATAGAATAAAGGTTGGCGATACAAATTCTTTTAGAATTTGCATAATCATAGCAAAATGGATTTGGGTGTCTCTCTTGCAGAAAAAAGTGTTTGATGGAAGCGTCGATTATATTCAGATTATGGATGAGGAAGGGAACATTGACCAATCTCTTTTCCCAAAAGACTTGTCTGATGATACAATAACTGAGATGTACAAGAAAATGTCTCTCACAAGGGCCGTTGATGCTAAAATGCTAAGCTTGCAAAGACAGGGAAGGGCAGTCACCTATGCTCCACTGGTCGGGGAGGAAGCAACGCAGATAGGAAGCGCAATGGCTATGCGGAAAGATGATATATTCGTGCCATCTTTTAGGCAGCACGGTGTCTATCTTGCGAGAGGCATGGATCCATCGATCTTTTTCTTATACTGGAGAGGCTATGAAGAAGGCAATGCAATACCAAGACAAGTAAATGGAACTCCTGTAATAGTGCCTGTCGCTACACAGATGCCACACGCCTCTGGAATTGCATTTGCTCAAAAATATAAGGAGAAGAATGTAGCCGTTGTATCTTATGTTGGAGATGGTGGAACATCTGAAGGAGACTTCTATGAAGCAATAAATTTCGCAGGAGTTTTCAAACTTCCATTAGTCTCAATAATAGAAAATAATCAATGGGCTATATCCGTACCGAGGAAGGATCAGAGTGCATCTGAAACACTAGCACAAAAAGCATTTGCTGCAGGAGTAAAAGGCATACAGGTCGATGGGAACGATGTCATAGCTGTATATAAAGCCGTACAGGATGCAATCACGGCCTCAAAAACAGGACCTACATTGATAGAATGCATTACTTACCGTATGAGCCTGCATACAACAGCCGACGATCCAACCAAATACCGAAGTGATGAAGAAGTTAATGCTTGGAAACCAAAAGATCCCATTCTCAGAGTCAGGAAATACCTAAATAAAAAGAATCTATGGGACGATACGAAAGAAGAGGCACTGGCAGCCGAACATCAGAAATTCATAGACGACGCTGTAGAAAAGGCTGAAGCATTTAAGCCGGATCCAAGGACGATGTTTGAACATGTTTACAGCTTCATGCCAGACGTTCTGAAAGAGGAGCTCAAGGAGTCGGAAAGCTCAAATTTCTGGAAAGGTGATTGAATGCAGATGAATATGGTTAGCGCACTTAACAATGCTCTTGAATTGATATTAAAAAGAGATGAGAATGCAGTAATATTCGGTGAGGACATAGGAAAGGACGGAGGCGTTTTCAGAGTTACGGATGGTTTACAGGCGAAGTTTGGCGAGAAGCGAGTATTTGATACTCCTCTTGCCGAGTCTGGAATACTTGGATCTGCTATAGGCATGGCAATATCTGGACTTAGACCTATACCTGAGATTCAATTTGCAGGATTCATGTATCTTGGTTTCAGTCAGTTGATAAATCATGCTTCAAGATATAGAAGCAGGACGCGTTCTTTATTCACTGTGCCAATGATAGTTAGAACGCCAGTAAGCGGAGGCGTAAGGACACTAGAGCATCATTCCGACAGCCCTGAAGCTTATTATTCGCACATAGGCGGCTTGATGGTAGTGGAGCCATCAAACCCTTACGATGCGAAAGGTCTTATGATAGCAGCATCAAAACTCGATGATCCTGTCATATTTCTTGAGCCCACAAAGCTCTATAGGCTATTCAAGCAGGATGTTCCTGAAAACGAGTATGAGGTACCAATAGGAAAAGCAAATCTCATAAGCGAAGGAGAGAAGCTCTCAATAATAACTTATGGGACAATGGTTCCTGTTGTAAAGAACGTGGTTGCAAAAAAGAAGCTTAGTGCAGATGTCATTGATTTGAGGACGATAAATCCTCTAGATGAAGAAACCATAATCAAAAGCGCAAAGAAAACTGGAAGAGTTGTTATAGTCCACGAAGCTTCATTGAGCTTTGGGGTTGGTGCCGAAATAGCTGCAAGGATAGCCGATAAGGCAATCTTTGAGTTGCAAGCTCCTGTAGTGAGAGTGGGATCAAATAGCTTCCCATACCCATTCCCAGGATATGAAAACTTCTACATACCAAACGAGGTAAAGATATCAAAAGCTATCGATAGGGTG
>CAYWXC010000064.1:0-4512 GCA_964462345.1 Microcaldota archaeon
AAGTGGGAGAGGATGGGAATCATATGAATGCAGTTTATGCAGCAATAAGTCCAGAAGTCCAGTATTACCACATTTCCTTTAAGGTCTCTTAATGAGACAGGAGAAATGGAATTGAGCCATGTAAGCCCTTCGGGAAATTCATGAGCGTTTCCAGCCCCAACAGGACCCATAAAAGCACCTTTTAAAGGTGGAAAAAAAGATATTTAAAAGTAGCATTGTGCATTGCGACAAATGAGAAAATGGCTATGCCTTCAAATCTATCCTGATCCCGTTTTCAAGGCGCTTTCTTTCCTTATCGATTATGGATTTGTAGTCAGGGTCTGCCTCGCTTAACTTTAGGACTTTCCCATTCTCCAGATATTTAGGATCCACATACCTGAACTTCTTCTTGATTGTGTATTGTGGGGAATTCTCATTATGCTTGAATCTTGGCTCGGAGTAGAGGAATGCCAGTCCATTTATTATTTCTTCATCATTAGATGCCTCGAGTTTTCTCATCGCATATTCATCGTCAGTATATAGATCCTCTTTCTTCAGTACCTTTTTGTCTATGGCTTCCTTAAGCAGTCTTGCAAAGAAAAAATATTTGATTGCTATGACGTCGCTTGCCCATAGCTCCTGTTGGAATTCCATATACATCCTACCAAATGAGGATGCTGATTCTCTGGAACAGAATATTATCTCAGAGTCTTTAACAAGCAGTGAGTCTGCAAGCTTGGATGCTTCAGGATAAGATAGAAGACTTGCACTCTCCAGAGTATAATCTATGCGGTCTGCACAGAGATCTGGAAGTTCCCTATCCAGAAGTGGAAAATTCTTGAAATCAGATATTCTAATTGGATCAATATTGTGCTCGGCGAGCAGATCGCTCAGCCACGGGCCAGCAACGTAGCTCGAATGCACATCGTCCTGGTAGCTCTCCTTAGATGGATCCCCAAAAAGGCCATCAACAACATGAGAAAATGCGGTGTGAGATATATCATGGAGCAAACCTGCTGTCTGCTCTTCGAGAGATGCGCCAAGCTTCCTGAGGAGAAGCAAGACCCCTATGCTATGGTCATATCTGCTGAAAAAAGGATGTGATTCAGGAAGCATGCGCCTAGTGAGCCCTTGCTGTGATATAAATTTAAGCCGCTGTAGGGACCCAGACATGATAAGATCAGTGAGCTGCTTCTCATTGATCTCGAAAGTGCCGTAGATGTGGTTCTTTATTATCATGTTGCTCACAAAGTCTAGGAGGGCATCATTTGAATCTCTTGTCAGCTTCCTCCATTATTGCCTGGTAGCCTTTATTGTACTCGAGCTCTTCCGGAATTAGGGTTGCTGGATGAACAAAACCCTGTTCCCTCATAAACTCTGCCTTCTTTATCGCTTTCATCCTATAGTAATCCCAATCGGATGTCTCGAATGCATCTGTGTATGCAGTCAGTTTGCCCTCATGCATGCTGAAAAGAATGCCGCTGACCATTGGTATACAGAAGTTTGGAGTTGCTTGGGTTTTTGCTTTTACAGGCATTAATGGCATGTGATGGCTTCCCCTCGTATCTCCAGCAACATAATGCACAGTCTTGAATACAGAGCACGCTTCCTCCGTAGCAGGGAAGCTCTTCTGAAGCCGCATTATTGCTGCTGGGTCATCCTTTCCAACATAAGTACCAGCTATATTGTGAAGCCTGTCTGTTGTTGAAGAAACTATCGGTTCGTCCTTATTTTTTATAGAGTCTATTACGTACCTGCCAGGATACATCAGGGCTGCTGCTATAAGGAAATTGTCCTCAGGTATGTTGAACTCTGCCTTTTTACCCTTGACAACGTCCATCACGACCATTGTCACTCCCTTGGCAAGAGAAGGATTCAGAAGCAGGCCAGTGTTTGCAGAGGGCTCACAGAAGAGTCTGTAAAATGGATAGTTAAAAGCTCCAGGCTCTGTCTTGTCCATTGTGAACAATGCAAATGATTCATTTGGCCTTTCATCAAACTCCATCTCAGCCACTCCCGGACCCATGCCTTTAACATTGCCTGAGAACGAATCCTTAAGGAGGTCTTGACCAGCACCATAAAGGCCTTGGATCTTTGCGACCTCTGTTCCAGCCCTGAATGCATCCCATGCAAGAGCATGAATTTCCTTGTTCTCTATTCCCTTAGTGTGAGTCATAAGAAGATGTATGTCATCCCCAGTGTATCCAATATAATAGTCGATTACGCCAGCGTTCTTTCTTCCAGCCTTGACAGATTCTTCAAAGCTCTTTAGAACCTCATTGCTAGGCCTTGTATGCCCGCCGATTGCACCAATGTCTGCCTTTATTGCAGTAAGAGTGACTTTCATATTTATTCCTGATACATTATCTGTGGAAAAAACCTATATAAACATAAGGGGAAATTAAGTATAACTTCTGATGAATGGTGCGAGTATGGAAGATGGCTCAGAGACTTTGCTTGTCTGCAACTGGAAGGCATATTTGGGGAGAATAGAATCAGAGGAGCTTGCCGGGAAGATTGCGCGAGTGCCCAAAGACGAAATTAACTATCCTGCTATTATTGTCTTACCTTCATTGCCTTTTTTATTAGATGTCAAGAACAAAATAGGCAGAGCTAGGATAAGTCTTGGAGCACAAAATTTTGATATTGATGGAATAGGAGCACACACTGGAAGTGTGAACATAGAGATGATAAAGGATATAGGATGTGAATATGCCCTGATAGGCCATTCCGAATTAAGATATAGATCTGTGGAAGGGCTTAATGAGAATGATGATATTATTGGAAGAAAGCTCGATGCATGCTTGAGGGCTGGAGTTAGGCCAATATTATGCATTGGGGAGAAGGCAGAAGAGAGAGATAGAGGAGAGAAAGGTAGCGTTCTTCGGAGGGAGATAAAATCAGCCTTCGAGGCTCTTTCCGAAGATGTACGCGGGAGTATGGGAAGAATAATAATAGCTTATGAGCCTGTCTGGGCCATCAGTGCAAACAAACCCGTAAGTTCCCCAGATAAATCAGAGATTGAGGAAACGCTGAAATTAATAAGGGAAAATATAGAAGAAGGAATAGGAAAGAATGGCCAAAACATCAAGCTGCTTTATGGTGGCAGCGTTGATACAGCAAGCATAGGGAAATATTTGGAAGTAGAGATGCTTGATGGATTCCTTGTAGGAAGGGCAAGTACGGATGCGGAAAAGTTAAATGCCATGGCAGATATTATTTCAAAAAGAAAGCCGAAGCAAATATAAAGGTGTAAGGTAATAATATATCTTATTCTTAATGATTAGAAGTAGGTGTAAGAAGTGAAGACAAGGCCAGCAAGAACTTGCAGGAATATAACCAGTCAGGCGTGGAGTAGATACTCCTTAAGAAAGCCTAAGAAGAATTTTGTAAGAGCGCTTCCCCATACAAGCTTGCTCGTTTTCAAGATGGGAGTCGACAAGCCAGATTACGATGTACAGATGCACATGAGTGCAAAGTACGACATACAGCTTAGATCCAACTCCCTTGAAGCTGCAAGACAAGTAGCAAACAAGTATCTTGAAAGAGAGCTTCCAAATGGATATTACTTCAGGGTTCTCACTTATCCACATAATGTAATAAGAGAGAAGAAGAGAGCTACTGGTGCAGGAGCAGACAGAATCTCACAAGGTATGGCCATGTCTTTCGGAAGAGCCATATCGATGGCTGCTCGTGTCTACAAAGGCCAGAATGTCTTTGAGATAAAGATAGACAACCAGCACAAGAATGTTGCTAAAGAAGCGTTCAGGAGAGCTGCATCGAAACTTTCAGGAGCATTTACTGTGAATGTTAAAGATCTTAAGGCTGAGAGCACAGCTGTTGCCTAATACTCTCACTCTTCTCTTCTTTACTCCTTTTAACTTCTTCTTTTTAATAGCCCATTGAACTTTTCCTCGCTTATTCTCTGTCTGAGAATATCTGCAAGTGAAGGACTTATTTTTAATGAAGTATTTCTAAGATCCTCAAGATTTCTGCAATTTAATCTTGCCATCTCTTCTTTCAACTCTTCTAGGATATTAGAGAGATAATCATAAACGCCTTTAGCTCCTGCTTTGTTTTGTGCCTGTACTAATGGCATGCCTATTCCACAGGCATCTGCGCCAAGAGCTACCGCCTTTGCGACATCTTTCCCAGATCTTATCCCCCCTGTTGCGGTTACAAAACCATCGAATACAGATCTTACTTCTATTAATGACTGTGCTGTAGGTATACCCCATTCTTTGAATGCCTCTGCGTTGCTCTTGCCTTTGGAGCGATAGAGTTCTATCGCAATCCAATTGGTTCCACCTGAACCTCCCGTATCTATCCCCTGTATTCCTGTGCTTCTGAGTCTAAGGGCAACATCCCGTGATATGCCATTGCCAACTTCCTTGACGATAACAGGTTTTCCCAACTCTGCTGCAATATCACTTATTGCTGAAGTGACTCCCTTGAAATCAATGTTTCCTTCAGGCTGAGCAGCTTCTTGGCCCGGATTTGTATGAATGCAAAGGGCATCAGCCTCTATGCTTG
>CAYWXC010000065.1:0-4426 GCA_964462345.1 Microcaldota archaeon
ATTTCTGAAGATGGTACTGTACGGTAGGGCGCTACATTATAAATATTTCGCTTTCATATATTATATTGGCTTTAATCTTAGCGAGCCAAGTTTTGTTTTAGCAAATGCATCTAAGTAATGGTGAGTAATTGTACTATATATACACTATAAAGGATACGATAAATGTACCTCCTTCATATTTCGGAGAAGATATAAAGAAAGCATCAGAGGAACTTCTCAGGACCAAGTATGAAAGAACTCTTGACAAGGATCTGGGAGTG
Organism: Microcaldota archaeon; assembly: GCA_964462345.1. GTDB lineage: Archaea > Micrarchaeota > Micrarchaeia > Micrarchaeales > CABMGC01 > JAMCSO01. The sequence continues at coordinate 261 of CAYWXC010000065.1, forward strand.
ATACTCTCTGTCTTCGATGTAAGGGATATAAGCGATGGCTCCATACTCCCCGGTGATCCTTCCGTATACCACACTGTAACATGCAGCATATTGGCATTCAATCTCGAAGTCGAGGAGGTTGTAATCGGAGAAGTATCAGAGCTGGCAGATTTCGGGTGCTTCGTAAGGCTTGGTCCGATAGATGGCCTTGTGCACCTATCACAGATTACCAACGACTACATAAATTACGATAGGAAATCCAGCGCTTTCGTTCTAAGGGCTTCTGGAAGAAGCCTGAAGAAAGGAGATGTAGTATATGCGAAGGTATCTACTATAAGCCTAAAAAGCAATATAAAAGATACAAAGATAGCATTGACAATGAGACCTGAAGGGCTTGGGAAATCCGATTGGATAAAGGAACCGATAAAGCCAAGGACAAGGGAGAGACAGCCACGCGGAAAGAGAAAGAAGTGATTAAATGGAAAAAGTTTGCAAGAACTGTAAATTGATAATAACTCAAGGAGATGTATGTCCTCTTTGCGGATCAACATCTCTGACAACAAAATGGAGTGGATATGTAGTGATAATGAATTTTGAGAAATCGGAGCTTGCGAAGAAGCTCGATCTCAAGGTTAACGGAACCTACGCTCTTAGCGTAGAAGCCTAATTCTTTAATTCTTTATTTCTTCTCCTTTTTTACGTATTCTTCGTTTAGCTGAAGCTTGCTAACTTCATCGATGTCTCTTAGAACTGACTCAGCAAAGCTCGCCTTGTTTACCAGATAATCTGCATTCTTTTCAATATCTGATCCGAAGAGTACTGTAGCTGTGCTTCCATCAATCCTGATCTCGCTTGGCTTAAGTGATGCTTCATCCGCAAGGGCTTCAACTTTTTCCTTTGCCCCGTCCACTTTGCTAACTACCTTTATCTCATAAATAAGCTTCTCTCCTGCAAGCGGATGATTTCCATCCACTACCACTCTTCCTGAGTTGACGCTCTTTACTGTAGCGACTCCGCCATCTATATCAAGCCTCATTCCAGGATATGGCTCAATATCTCTCTTCTTGAAGTCAGATAGAGACATGACTCTGACAAGGTCTGGGTTCCTCTCGCCGAAAGCGTCCTTTGGCTCCAGCTCAAGCTTCATCTCTTGATTCAGGTTCATATCCTTTATAGCATCATCAAGGCCCTTTATCAGCTTCCTCTTTCCTATCACCATGAGCTGAGGCCCATATTTTCTCTCCTCTTCGAAGATATTACTCTTCTTTGCAATGGACTCGTCAGTTGTGTAAACAACACTGTTATCCGCTGCGTGCCTTGCCGTGTATTCTACTTTTACAAAATCTCCTTCCTTGAAAGTCATACTATCATCTGCATACTTTATATATTTCTTCTAATTTAAATCATAAAGTCAAAGACTAGCTTGTGATCTTATGAATAGCAAAAAGATAATCGAACTAATTGCATCAATATTTATACTTGCAATATTTATTAGCTCTTACGCTTATATAACGACCTTTGCGCCCCAGCCGCAAAGCCAGAAAAATACTACAAATACAAATCAGCCAACGCTATACGCTGCAGGCATAACAAACGCATCAATAACTGGATACAATAACCTGGTCAAGCTTAACATTCAATGCAAGAATCAGTCAGAGGTATCAAACAAGACGTCCTCCTTGCTTGGAACGTTGGAAGGCAATAACTCAATCTCTAACTTCTATCAGAGCTCTCCACAGAGCATACTGGTACAGGCAGGGTCGATGAATACCTCAAGCTTGTATAATTATCTATATACTAACATTGGGAATGAGTCTATGGCCTGCATGCAGTTCTCAACCAATGCAGAGATTAAGCTTCCGAGCCAGATAAACTTTACTGTGGAAGGAAAATCATTCCAGCTTCCTATACCATCAAGCCTGCAGAGCTACAGCCTACCAATAAATGTAACCCAGAACATGGGGCAAACGATAAAGGTCAGGGTTGCTGTTCTTTTAACATTGAACGGAACAATATATAGTGGACCTGTAGTTAGCGCGGATTAACTGGTAATACAATGGATTTTGAAGAAGCAAGAAAAATGGCTAGGAAATACGCATTAAAGAACGCTATAGATTACGGCAAGGCTAAAGAAAGCGTTGTAGTTAACAAGATCCTTTCAATAGAACCAGGGCTTAAAACTAATATAAAGAAACTTTACAAGATCGCAGGAGAAGTGTGCGGTGAGGTCAACTCTCTCTCCAAGGAAGAGCTTGAAAAAGAGTACTCACAGTACGCAGAAGAATTCAAGAACATTGATCTAGAGAAGGCAGAAAAGAGCTCAAAGCCAAATTTCAATATAGATGGCGCTGGGCGCGGTGAGATGATAACCCGGTTCGCCCCAGAACCAAGCGGATACATGCATCTTGGACATGCGAAACCAGTGGTGCTCAGCAATGAATTGAAAAAGCTCTATGATGGCAAGATCTACTTATATTTCGATGACACCAATCCGGAGAAGGAGAAACAAGAGTATGTTGACTCATTTAAAGAAGATCTCTCCTGGTTAAGAATAACTTTCGACAAGGAATATTATGCCAGCGACAACATTGATCTCATGTACGAATACTCATTCAAGCTAATAGATTCAGGAAATGCGTATATCTGCGAGTGCTCCGCAGAAGAGATAAAAAAGGACCGATTCGATGGGAAGGCATGCAAGCACAGGGAGCGAGACTTAACAGAGAACAGAATGATGTTTCAAAAAATGATAGATGGTGGGTTCGATGAGGGTGAGGTTCTCCTTAGGCTTAAGGGGGAGATGAATTCAAACAATACATCCATGCGTGATCCATCCTTAGTTAGGGTAAAGAAAAGCAGCCATTACCGACAGGGACAAAAATATTCCGCATGGCCAAATTATGACCTGAATACCCCAATCATGGATTCAGTCAAAGGCGTCACAGACATAATACGAAGCAAGGAGTATGAGCTAAGGGATGAATTATACTATAGAATCCTTGATCTACTTAACCTCCGCAAGCCAAGGATACATGAGATAGGACGATTCAAGATAGCAAACAACCTGACATCAAAGCGAAAGATAAACGCTCTAATCAAGGAGGGACATGTCTCTGGATATGATGATCTGCGTCTTGTTACAATGATAGCTCTGAAGAAGAGGGGCATTCTTCCAGAAGCCATAACCTCTCTCATGCTCAAATTTGGGATAAGTAAGACCGAGAGCATAACTAAGGTTGAATCACTTCTTGCAGAGAATAGGAAGCTGATAGAGCCAAATGCCAAAAGGCTATTCATGGTCAAGGATCCCGTAAGATTACTAGTTCAAAAGATGGTGGAAAAGAGAGATGTATCACTAAGGCTACATCCCCATTCTGACCAGGGTTTTAGGAAATACTCTCTGAGTGATGAATTCCTTATTAGCGCTTCCGATGCATCCACAATGAAAGTTGGTTCAAGGATTAGATTAAAGGACGCGATTACCATAGAGATAAAAGAGAAAACCGATGACAAGATCGTTGCCGCAGAAATTTCTGGAGATGCGCCTCAAAAGATACACTGGGTCAACACTGGAAATTACCTCAGATGCCAGATCATTTTAATCGGAGATCTCTTGAAAGGAGAGGAGTTTGATCCGGAGAGCATGCGAACCTACGATGGATACGCAGAGAGCTACATTAATAATCTCGAGGAAGGAGAATCAATTCAATTCGAGAGGGAGGGGTTCTTCAGTCTAGAGAAGAAGGATAATTTCGTCTTTGTATCAATTTAGTCTAAAGTAAGGGAATTACTAAAGACTTTTAAATCTATCCCTTTATATTATAAAACGGGACAGTTGGTTAACGGCATGTTGGGAGATAACTCGATAAATTAGAAGCTTAAGACAAACTTTGTTTGCTGGCTGATAATATTGAGCAATGTTATTGTGGATAGAAGCAGTCCTGCTTTAAAGCCTGCAGGAGTTGCTGATACGATGGAGACGCGGATACTTGACAAGATAGTGAGAGAAGGCTGGGAATCTAAGCTCAAGGCCGATGGCGGCACTCACACTGCAGAAGCGCTTGAATCTCATGCTTCAAACATGAGACATATGCTTCGAAGTGTTGATTACGAGGTTCTCAGCATGCCTCATGTCATAGCAAACGCGAAGAACATGACACGTTCCGAACTCAAAGCCTACCTCTGTT
>CAYWXC010000066.1:0-4369 GCA_964462345.1 Microcaldota archaeon
ACGTGTTGAACAAATACTTAAATAGATTGTAATTTCAGTCTGTCTGAGGATTCCCAAAAACCCTCACCGAAACCGTTTTTCATGGGATTATGATCGAATGTCATGAATCTGCTTCAATCAAGTTTTCTGGAATGGTATAAGGAAACTGAGAAACTGGGTGGTCCACTTTCCGGCATTGCGGATCGTACTGATTTCTAGAGGATCAGGTTGATCCTTTCCGATCTGTACGAGAATGATACAGAAAAGGGTGGAAGATCCAACTATGATCCAATTCTCATGGTGAAGATACTCCTCCTTCAGCAGTGGTAAAATCTATCAGATCCACAGATAGAGAGTGAGATAAGGGACAGGATATCATTCATGAGATTCATTGGATTCCCTGAGAAGCTACTTGACAGGAATACGATATGGTACTTCCGTGAGAGGCTTGCGAAAACAGGAAAGGATAGGTTTTGTACTGGATCCAGTTACATTCAGACAGCATGAACATGGAGAAAGACTTATATAAGGAGAGAGTGAGGGAAGAGGGAGATTTTAATCTCTCACTGGATCTGAAGGTGAATACGTAATGGTAGGCAAGTCAAATCGTACAAAGGAAGAGAAGGCCAGTATTGTGATGGACGTCCTTTCGAACAGCGCGACCATAGCAGAGATATGTAGGAGGCATAATGTTACCTCTTCGGCGTTATACGCATGGAGGGATGCATTCATATCTGGCGGAACAGCGGCACTTGAGCCGGGAAAGTATTCAAAGAGCATTCAGTCACTGAGGGAGATAGAGCATCTTAGGACAATAATAGGCAATCTCACAATAGCAAATGAAACTTTAAAAAAATTCAATCTACGAGGAGAGGTGGGATGCAATGATGTCCCTTATTGTGCAGTGATTCTCCAAAGCAGAGGCATCCAGACTTTCTGGTGTGAGCAGATCGATGCTCTATTAAATTGAGAGACAAAGGGAACAGCATTTCAATCCAGATCTTGAAGTGATGATAAAATCCCTTGTTGAACGGAGACCCTCGTATGGCACCAGGATGGTGACAGCAATGCTTCACAGGGATGACATTACTGCGGGAAGGAACAGCGTAAGGAGGCACATGAGACATCTGAACCTCATGCACGATTCAAAGAAAAGATACAGGAAAAGGGTTCCAGGAACTCTACTTTTTTCGAGATCCAATATCATGTGGGAGACTGATTTCACCAAGGTCTACATAAAGGGAGATGGCTGGGTACATTTCACTGCCTGTGTGGATCTCTGCTCCAAGAAGGTGAAGGGGTACCTTGTATCCAGGATGTCCAGGACAGCTGAGATGATTACTGCACTGGATAACGCATTATTCTCTGAATTTCCGGATCTGAAGATACCCCGTCTTACAATAAGATCGGACGACGGGTCACAGCTCACATCCGTGAAATATGAAAAACGCCTGAAAACATTCGGAATATATCATGAGACGACAAATCCCCGCACACCAGAGGAAGATGGCCACATTGAATCATATTTCGGCCACTTCAAGGAAGACTACACATATTCCGGGGAGTTCAAGAGCCTGGACGAATTCAAGGATTACATGGATTGGGCTGTAAGAGATTAGTATTCAGTGAGTCCCCACTCCTCACTGAACTACATAACACCGGATGAATTCGAGTCAATGGTAATGAAAGATTCCAATTTCAGGAAAGAGTGGATAGAGAGGCAGAAAAGGAGGCACGAGAATGTCGAATTCCTCGAATGAGATCAAAAAACTGCCTGAAGAGAGTGGACCAATATCAACTCCTGAACACCCATTATGGGGATGATCCCATCGTATCAAGATTCCTTTCATTCATTGAGGACAAGAGGAAAGAGGTGTTTTTCTACATTGAGAATGGTCTTGTTGAAAAGACGACTGGAATTGTAGAGAGGCACTTCTCTGTAATGTCCTGGCTGCTCAAACACAGATTCAAGACAAAGGAAGGTCTGCTTAGGACTTCACATTGGTACCACCACTACCTATCAACGGGAATTTGACATTCACAAATTTCCGGTTACATCACTTCTATGAAAAAGGTTGATCTGATATTCCCTTCATCTGTTTCGTTCTTAACAATCTTGTTGCTTCCTTTATATCGTTTCGCAACCGTGTGTTCCTTCTCCTTTCTGTCATTACCCTGACCTTCCTTTCAGTGAAAGGACCTGCGTTATCGTTGAATTCAATTTGAAATGTGTGTTATACGACATTAACTTATTGAGCCGGAAAGGTAAATTCAAATATGGCAATAGGATGAAGAAACGCTATGTCAATCAAGATGCGGACGACGAGTGCCCCTGACATAGACGTTGTGATTCCGACCTTCAATTGTGAAAGGACTCTCGAGATGTGTCTACGTAGTATAAAAAAGCAGAAATATGATGGTAATATTAATTTAATCGTAGTTGACGGCGGTTCAACTGACAACACAATAGATATTGCAATGAAATTTACTAATAATGTGATGGTCCGTCCTGGAATGTATGGTACAGGTCTTACTGGAGCAAGACATCATGGTGAGATAACAGGTAAGTCAAGCCTAGTCTGGAATGTAGATTCAGATAATTTCTTAGTAGAGGATGATGCCTTAAACAACTTGGTGCGCCCCCTTGATGAAGATGCAACAATCCAAATTTCAATACCTGAAACAGCCATTGACCCTTCAGCACCAATGCTCAATAATTGGATATCGCTCCGAGAGATCGAAAAAGTAAATCAGATGAAAACCGCGTCGAGAACCGTAAACGGTTACTTTGTCATAGATGATGTGTTTTATGGACTTACAAACTGTGCCCTAATGAGGCGTTCCAGTCTTGAGTTAGCAGGTGGTTATGACAGCGATATACGACTATTATGGAGACTTAGAAGACTGGGTTTATCTAAGGGGGCGATCGTTCCGAAATCCCACTTTTACCATAATCAGATTAAATCTGTAGCAGATTTTGAGAGGAAGTTACTGAGACGATTCAGAAAATTTGGAAATATGACAGCAGATGAACTTAAACAATACTTCTACGAATATCCGCCTCCAATCGACCTAGACCGAACTTTAAAAAATATGTTGTTAGTTGAAACTGTGCGTTGGCCATTAGTTTCGCTGAAACGATATATTGAAACTGGGGACGAGACATGGGCATACGGTGGGGTTATTCATCCATTAGTTCTTTTTTCAGTGCTTTTACTTCATCCACTTGTTTTTTACAGGACGTTTAAGCGGTTCTTGTAGGCGTGTAGTTTCGTGCGTATCTGATACAATTACTTTTCATGATTTCTTAATTTTCACGACGATAGTGCTATAGTCAAGGGAATGCATTTCATCAAATTCAGATTCCACTATCCTCCAAAATAAGGAATAATTACCAAGTTGATAACCCAATTTAAAAATTGATCTCATTATTCTTTGTTTCCACGGAAAAGTCTTATCGAAGTTGTTACTGGTACTTTTATTTCCTAACCGCGTTATTTTAAGACCGAGATAATCAAGCCTGTCCCTTCGCTTTTCCTTATAAAAAGTCACATCCTTAGATTTACCCCTTATTAATTCATAGATTTCTTCAGGGTAGTATTCATGCACATGGTATTCAGTCCGAAATAGTTCCCTCTGACCATGCGACCAGAGACCATTTGGGGTGGAAAGTACAATGATTCTACCTGTCTTAGTTTCGCTACTCAAGAAGCCAAGATGGCTAGAAACATCCCTAACATGCTCCATCACCTCAAAGGAGATAACAACGTCGAATACGCTCTTATTTTGATTAACTGAGTACTCTTCTACACTACAAAAATCAGAATTTGAAGATTTGAGATGCTTCTGCGCCCATTTTATTGCTTTTTCATCTAAGTCGATCCCTGTATATGATTTACAATATCCATTGAAAAACAAATACCCAATACCATAGCCACATCCATAATCCAAAACTTTCTTTTCCTTGCAAAGATCCCTCAAGAACAAATATCGTTTGGCGTGATTGCCGATCCTCCTATACTCTTTGAATGCCTTCTTAATGTTATTACTTGTGGGGGTAAACTCCCCCTTGAATTAGATTCTACTATCGTCGTCCAAGCAATTCGTTTACGGTATTATAGATCTTTCCTAAAGGAAGCTTTGGGAGAGATTCTTGGATACCAAAGAAATCGAAGGTAATAATTGAAACCCTTGAGATACCTATTATGCAAGTAGTCTGCACCATCATAGAGTTGGAACATTATAGGATTAATAGGTAACAGGTCAGTCTTGTGTGCACTTCAGCCAGGATGAAGCACCTTTCTTGTGATTAGTGCCTGTATGTCTCTTATGAAGTTCTTCTTTCTCAGTTTCTGAGTATAGAATATGGAGAAGAGTCTATCATACGCTT
>CAYWXC010000067.1:0-1418 GCA_964462345.1 Microcaldota archaeon
AATGTACTTTGATTTTTTTAGAAAGGGATCTACATTCTCGTCAAAGTTCTTCATTGGATCCTTCTTCAGGCTCGCTATGTTTGTGACCCTGCTTCCTAAAAAAAGAGAGACATGTGATGGCACTGTGTACGTACCTGGAGATATTGCATTTTTGTAAAGAGTGCTCTTCCTTGCAATTCTGTCTATATTCTTAAGCTTAAGTCTTCCCCCATAAAGGGAAAGATGCGAAGAACTAACCGTGTCTAAGACCAGCATCACAACGTTCGGTCTTCCAGGACTTATCAAAAAATCACAGATAGTATAGATTCCATACTAATATTTTTATACATTTTTTAAAGCCAAGGTTTTCCGATAAATAATATCAGAGGTTTAAGGCAGCAAGCATAATTGGCATTATTATCGTAGCATCTCCATCTATCGTAACATAATGCGCTTTCTCCTTTATTTTTCCCCACGAGACCGCTTCGGTTAGCCTTGCCCCTGAGAGACTGCCATCATATTGGCTCGCGGTTGTCACATAAACAGCATAGTCAAGCCCTCCCTTGAATTGATTCCACCATATGACATGGTGTTTGCTTATTCCGCCGCCTATCATGAATGCACCAGTCTTTTTCTTGTCAAATGAGATGTTGCTAAGCTCTATCTCATCTTTCAATATGTTCAACTTGAAGTCATGATCCTGGGAAAACATTGTCAATTGCGTTCCGAAAGCGCCATCCACTATCCCTGGGCAATAAATCGGGATCTTGTTAAGGTAAGCCTGTCTTATTATGGAATGTTCATCTTTCACTCTCTTCCCGAATTCATGCAAAAGCTCCGACGGGCTATACTCCTTCTTGTAATCTGCTGACTTGTAAATATCATTCATTATTTCGCTAAAATATTTCTCAACAGCCAAACCATACTCATCTTCCTCTATAAATATGTTTCCCAGCCTGTATATCTTCTTCTTATGCAACAGTGCATCGTCAACATCGAAAGTGCCCAGATTGTATCTGCCACCATAGGCCTTTGCAAGATCATGGTCTAGGGTTCCACACGTTGTCATTACTGCGTCAAAATGCTTGAGTGAGTCTGCTATCATTCCTCGCAGTCCCGTAGCTATTATATCTGCAGGGAATGAAAGAAAGTTGTAGCTCTCCTCATCTTTAATCATATCCTCAAGTATATCGACTCCTGTTATCATATGTTGCGCAGAGAATCCCCCAACGCTTCTCATCGCGTCTATAAGTTCCCTGACACTCATGCCTTTTTTAAGCTTAATATCCTCTACAGCCCTTCCCAAAATATCTGGATTCTTTACATCTTCCATTTTATCAACTCATCTCTGTAATCTTCTCTCTTAATTTTCCCTCGGCAAACCTTACAAGCTCATCAAGCTTTTCCTTGTTTTTTGATTCTGCAGTTAGCCTTACCAT
>CAYWXC010000067.1:1518-4343 GCA_964462345.1 Microcaldota archaeon
ACAGTTGCAAATATGGCGTCATCAACGTAATTTGTCTCATCAAAATAAATGTGTCCTGAGATCTCACCCCCAAATCTCGCACCTTCTTCTCTCATTTTCTTGATAATGAACGAATGTCCAACTCTCGACAATAGTGGTATTCCTCCATTGGCTTTTATCATTTCTTCTACAACATTTGAGCAGCTCACTTCATAAACTCCTTTCTCTCCCTCCTTTATGTAATTCTTTGCAAAGACGGCTATCGGTATCTCCCCTCTCAATATGTTTCCATTGTTATCTATGAATATCGCTCTATCTCCGTCTCCATCATAGGCAACCCCAAAATCGAGCTTCTCTTTTGAAACAAATTCTTTTATCTCTGATAAATATTCTGGCTTGGGTTCTGGTGGTCTCTTAGGAAATTCTCCGTCAGGAAAATCATTTATGGAGAGGCATTCTATTCCAACGCTGTTAAGCATTCTCTTTGCTATTACCGAACACGCTCCATTTCCAGGATCCACACCTATAGCGATCTTCTTTTCTATCTTTGTATTGGACTTCAAAAATTTTTCATAGTCCTGTAGCACTTTGGAAGAATTGTATTCAATTGTTCCTCCCCCCGGGATGGTGAATGTCTCTTTCTTAATCAGTTCAAGAATGCTTTCCAAGCCTAATCCCATTCCCATGACTTGTGGTTCGCTGTTGCATACAATAAAGCCATTCCACTCTTTCGGATTGTGGCTTGCAGTCACTATTACTCCTCCATCAAGCCCATATTTCGATATGGCAAAGTAAACTATTGGGGTTGGAACAACACCTATGTCCACAACATTCACCCCAGCATCACTCAATCCTTTAATCAATGAATCGCTAAGGCCCTTGCTGCTCTTCCTGACGTCTCTACCAACAACTACCTTCTTTCCAACTCCGATGAATGATCCAAAGCCCTTCCCCAGCATAACTGCAAAATCAGAATTTATCTCATCCGGATACTTTCCCCTAATATCATAAGCTTTGAATATTCTACTGTAAACTTCATCATTCATGCGTGCTCTCCTCAACTTTCGCAGAATCCTTCTTTTCAAATGAGAATCCTTTATTCCTTATCTCTACTTCCATTGGGACAATCTCGCTTACTTTCGAAAAGAATCCTTTCAAGCTCTCGTATGATTTTCCATACGTGGTCAAAGCAGCAATGCACTTGCTGCTTTCCAATGAGCACAATCCCGCAACATAAGCTCCTCTTTTTTTGCTCTCCTCAAGCAACTTTAAGGAAAATTCATCTTCTATCTCAATCCCGCTTTTCGATGCGAGATCCTTTATCAGTGACCTTGATTTTTCAAAAGATTCCCTAAATGCTATCAGGTTCTTCTCAGCCTCTCTCCCTTTCTTAATAAACTTCATAGCCTCTATTGCCTTGAGATTCTCAGAATTAATCTCGCCTATAATGTTATCATAAGTCTCTCTATCATTGCTCCTGAATTTGAATATACTATCAGAATACTTTTCAAGATCTTCCTCGCTTCCTTTTAGCTCGCCAGCTATAAGCTTGAATGCTTCTGGCATCTCAAATCTTTCGACTTCAAAGTCCCACCTGCTCACAACAGATTCAAGAAGCTCATCATTATCATAACCATCAAGGAACTTCTCGATGAATTTGTCTGAGTGTTTTTTGTAAACTACTGTTCCAAAAGTGGATGCAGCGACGTCGGCACCCTGCCCAACTATGCCCGTAGAGATGGCATATGATATCTGTGAAAGCTTGTGTAAAACTCCATTCTCCTCAAGACCTTCTCCGAATGCCCCAAGTATGCCTCCTATCACTGATACAGTGGAAGATGCTCCACTTCTGGGATTCATTGTGCTTTTTACGGACCCATTTAAATTATTGAGATTCTTTGTGCGTATTGAAAGTCCGGATACTTTGATTCCTGCAGCCGAGAGGTACCTTGTTGCAGCCTCTGCCGCATTCTCTATAACAAGAAGGTCTTTGTCCTCTTCTATATCTATAGTTCCATCTTTCAGATCTATCCATCCGGAAGCGCTAGCGCCAATGTCTGGCATGCTTATCTCTACTGAGTCATCGTCAAGTATCTCTATTTCTGTCTCTGATGATGTGCTAAGCGAAGTGGCGAGACCTGTCGATCCTTTCTCCAAGAATGCGTACTCTCCAAGCCAGAGCATGCTACCAGGAGCTCTTCCTACAAAAGTAATTCCCATAAGATTGACCTTATTAGCAGTATGATATAGAATTATATCAAATATAGATTAAGAATTATTATAAAAGAATATGTAAAAAGCATATAGTGTCATTTAAGCTTATTTCTTAAAGATCCTTTCAAATCTAATTCGAAGACTCGGAGCAAAGATCCCTATAACAACAGAGATGCATCCTATTTCTACATAAAAGGAACCTTTGGGATGGTTCCCACCATACATCACTATACCAACAATGATGGATATAGCTCCGGCAAGAGCCCCATCCTATTCCTTCTATTGGGATCTTCGTCATATGATTCCATCAGCTTGCCTGTGCAGTGAGATTCAAGGACGCCTCAGCGCCTTCCTCTCCGCTGACAACCACCTTATACACCTTCCCTACAAGCAGTGATGTTATCACATTATCATTCCCAGACACGCTACCGGTAAAGGTAAATGTATGGGATTGTCCTGGAGGTATAAGATATCCATTCTCTCCTGCATCTTCAATCTGCGCTGGTATAATTATAGTTCCGTTCGCGGTGACTAACAGTGATACCATTTTTAGGTGCATCTGCTGGTTGCTAATAGTAGAGCTTATGTTCGTAAGCCTTGATCTAAGCTCATTCTGGAATTCTTGCAGGCCG
>CAYWXC010000068.1:0-4341 GCA_964462345.1 Microcaldota archaeon
TATTGACCAGACTCTCAGTAAGCTCTGTAGCATACCTAACTATTCCGCTCCCTGGTTTTACCAATAATTTTCCATATATCCCTATTCGCATATTTTGATCACTGTCGTGACTTTGTACTTTTGTTATTGATTCTTTCTGCATACAAATAACCTTCTCCAGCCCTTTCTACTTTCTCCTCTGTGCTAACTTTAAAGCCTTTCTTTTCGAGTATGGCCACGAGATTCTTTAGTCCATCATGATATTCCATCTGGATGGCATACACTTCGGATAGATCTGCATCCTCAAACATCCTATGTTCAGCACCCTCTGCGTCCGCTTTTATTATAATATTGCTCTTATCCTTTAATATACTTTTAAGCGAGCAGATTTGTGTCTTATGGCTGCCTTTAGGCATTTTTTCTATTCTAGCGCCACTATCAAATCCATGCTTTTCATCTGTATCTATCGAGCCATCATAACCATCTACTCCTGCGTTGGTTAGAGTTACCTTGCTTCCTAAAAGCCCCAAACGTTTAAAATTCGCTTCTGCTTCCTTATAATTCTTATATACGAGTTCGTATGCAAAGATCTTGCTCACATTCGGATTGAATGAGAAATAAATAGAGCTATCTCCAATATACGCTCCAATGTCTATTAGGGTAGTATTTGGCTTTATTCTTTGATATAGCCAACTATATTCCTGCTTTATGAATATTTCATCAAGCGGAACATATCTTTGCGCAAATATTGGCATCTTTACAAAAATATACCTGAGTGCACGCGTTGGATTCTTTATTGCGAGTCCTAAGTTATTCAAGAATGAAATCATATCACCTTAATATTTTTTAATAGCTCTCCTTTTAATCTCTTTTGATTAATAAATTAAATATTAATATCACACCAAACAATAATCTAATGAAGTTTACCTTTATAAAACCTTGTAAATTATAGCTGATAAAATGAATAAGGATATTATAGATATAGCCTTGCTTGCTGGCAAAGGAGACATAAATCCAGATAAAAAAGGCATAGGGAGTGGATCATTAAGATACATCAATGAACTATATGAAAATCTAAATAAACTATATACTAAAAATATTACTTACAACATCTCAGTACGCACACCAAAGGATCTCCCTTTACTAAAACAAAGATTAAGTTTTTCAATAACTAACAGCCTTGGCGGTTTTGGTAATGCAGACATAATACATAATTTAGACCCTAGAATAATGTTGCCACTGCGCAAAAGAAAAACCCTCTGGGTTACTTCTGCTCACGAACTTCGCGCTCATTCATTATACATTAACAATACATTGATGGAAAACAGGCTAAGATATACTTATCTTCATGAATTAGGAATAAGATTGGCATTGTTGTCTGACTGTTTAATAGTATCATCGACTCAAACTCGAGACGAGGCTATAAAATTAGGTTACAATAAAAAGATATATGTAATAAATCTTGGAATTGATAAACGTTTTCTATCTCCAATACTTTCTAAAGAGTCTAAAAAGATTAATGATAAATTTATAGTAGGATATGTCGGCCGCATGGCACTCTACAAAAATGTTGATTTTGCTATACGTGCAATAAAAGCAATTGACAATAAAGACATAGAATTAAGACTCTATGGGTCAAAACCCAAAAATATGGGATACGAGTCGATAATAAAAGAGATCGATGGCAGTAACAACATAAAGTTAATGGGTTTTGCTCCAGAAGAAACACTTGTTAATATATATGATACTTTTGATGCATATGTACATCCAACAATATATACTGGATTTGAACTAGAAATACTTGAGGCCCAAGCCAGAGGCAAACCCGTTATTATATACAAGGGTGGAAATGTGCCCAAAGAAGTCAAAAAATACTGTTTTGAAGCAGAAGATGAACAAGATATGGGAGAGATACTCAACGAACTTAAGGAAAATGGATATGATACTTCTAAAAAAGATGCAGCAATGAAATATGCCAGACAATTTACCTGGGAAAAAACTGCCCAACAAACATTAGAAGCATACTCAGATATGTTGAGGAACCATATATAAGGCCTATGATGTTCTTTAATATACTTTTACAAAATATATATTTACTATAGATGGTGAATAATAATGGAAAAGGTGTTAGTTACTGGCGTTACTGGGTTTATCGGAAGACATGTGGCCGCCAGACTTATTGATATGGGGTATGAAGTACATAGCATAGAGCGTTATGTAACTGGGAGATACACAATAGATAGCAAGAGGATAATGACACATTATGCGAATCTTACAGATTATCCTGCAATAAAACACATTGTCAAGAGCATAAAACCAGACTATTGTATGCATATAGCTGCTATAACTCCTGTCGCCTTTGGGTATGAACATTTCATAGAGGTAAATGAGACTAATTATCTTTCCACAATAAATCTTGCAGAATCCTGTTATAGGGATGTTCCTCATTTCAAGCAATTTATATTTGCAGGAACAAGTGAAGAATATGGAATGACATTAACTGATAGGAATTCTATTCTAACTGAGGAATCCGAACTTCACCCAAATAGCCCATACGCCATAGCTAAAGTTGCTTCAGATCTCTATTTAAAATATATGAACGAGGCTTATGGCTTTCCATGCACCATACTGAGACCATTTAATACTTACGGAAGGACTGACAATAAGCACTTCTTCATTGAGAGAACAATAACGCAAATGTTAGAAGGGAAGAATGTTTATCTTGGTTCAAAAGATGCAGTTAGGGACTGGATGTATGTTGATGACCATGTTGACGCATACATTAAAAGCATTGGCAATGAGAGAGCTATCGGAGAGGTAATTCAGGTATGTACTGGGAAAGGCTATACAACTGAAGAAACGGCTAATATTATAGCCAATTTTGTAGGATTCGAAGGGAAGGTAATATGGAACAGCACGCAGATGCGCCCTCTAGATGCCAAAGTTCTTATTGGGGATAATTCAAAGGCAAAGAAGATACTTGGATGGGAACCACATTATCAATTAGAAGAAGGTCTTAAGATAGTAATTGACCACTGGAGACAAGCCAAAGAAAAAAGCAATAGGTGATGCTTATGGGATACAAAATTCCTCTTGCAGTTTCTACCATAAATAATGAAGAAATTGACGAAGTTATTAAGTGTCTTAATTCTGGATATTTTACAATGGGTAAAAAAACCGAGGAGTTCGAGAAGAAATTTGCAAATTATGTTGGAGCAAAATATGCAGTAATGGTGAATTCTGGATCGAGCGCCAATCTTCTTGCAATGTTTGCACTTGTTAATCCTCTTCTTAAAAACAATATAAAATATGGCGATGAAGTGATAGTACCTTCTGTAAGTTGGTCTACAACGGTATTTCCAGTATTGCAGGCAGGAGCTATTCCTGTATTCGTAGATTGTGATTCTGATTATCAGATTGATGCCGACAAAATAGAAGATGCAATATCTGATAAAACACGTGCAATAATACCAACACACATCCTTGGAAACGTATCAGACATGAAGAAAATTTCCAAGATAGCTCAGAGTCACAATTTATATGTAATTGAAGATTCCTGTGAATCACTAGGTTCTAAAATAGCCGGCAAATATGTTGGGACCTTTGGTGATATGGGGACATATAGTTTTTATTTTTCACATCATATAACAACAATAGAAGGCGGAATGCTTGTATCAGATAATGAAGACTTAATAGAGCTAATACGCGTTATGCGGCATCATGGTCTCGTTAGAGACTCTCTAAAAAAAGACATGTATATAAAACAATTTCCAGATATTGATCCAAGATTCATGTTTGTTAACATGGGCTTTAACTTAAGACCAACCGATCTTAACGCTGTAATAGGTATTAAGCAATTGGATAAACTTGATAGCATATTACGTTCAAGAAGAGAAAATGCTGAACAATTATTAAAAGGTTTGAATGCTTATAAAGAATATCTGGTCTTACCTAAGGAGAAGCCCAACACCACACACTCATGGTTTTCATTTCCTCTCACCGTAAAAGAAAATAAAGAGTTTACAAAAGATCAACTGGTAATGTTTCTTGAATCTAAAGGGATTGAAACGCGCCCACTAGTTGCAGGTAATCTTGTTGAACAACCTGTCTTCAGAAACAAACTAATTAAATTCAGAATTAGTGGTGATATGAAGAATGCTAACAATGTAAATAAAAATTCTTTCTATTTTGGGATGTACCAAAATCTCAACACTGATTACATATTAAATGTTTTCAATACCTTTTTTAATTCTTTGACCACATAGAATCCCATATCCACATACTGGGAAGGTCTTAACTATTTATTGTTAACGATTTTAATTATATACTGGTAATTAATCGACAAAGGATATTTAATGTGAT
>CAYWXC010000069.1:0-4339 GCA_964462345.1 Microcaldota archaeon
GATTGTTAAGGTGCAATCTTGCGCACGACGTTGATAAAGATAAAGAAGCCTACGGAAAAAAACCTCAGGGTTGCCGCAAAGGCGATAAGAGAAGGTAAGATTGTAGTATTCCCGACAGAGACTGTTTATGGTATAGGGGCTAACGCTTTCGACGAGAAAGCAGCTAAGCGCATATTTGAGATAAAGGGACGGAATAGAGACAATCCATTGATAGTCCATGTAGCAAGCATGGAGATGGCTAAAGAAATAGCAGATATTCCAAGAGAGTACATAGGCATTGTCAAGAAAATGTGGCCATCTCCACTCACATTAATTCTTAAGTCAAAGGGAAGAGTTGCGCGGGCAGTCGCGGCCGGGCTCGACACAGTAGCAGTAAGGATGCCCGATAATAAAGTAGCTCTCGAGTTGATTAAGGAGAGTGGGGTGCCAATAGCTGCACCGAGTGCCAATGTTTCAAAAAAACCTTCATCAACATCTGCACAGCATGTCCTTTCTTATTTTGATGGGAAAGTGGATGTGATTATAGATTCTGGAAGATCGCGATACGGGATTGAATCTACAGTTCTTGATCTGGAAGAATTCAAGATACTTAGGCCTGGGGCATTCACTTCTGAAGATATAGAGGAGGCTTTTGGAAGGAAGCCGTCAATAGAGTCTGAAGAAG
Organism: Microcaldota archaeon; assembly: GCA_964462345.1. Classification (GTDB taxonomy): domain Archaea; phylum Micrarchaeota; class Micrarchaeia; order Micrarchaeales; family CABMGC01; genus JAMCSO01. The sequence goes on from CAYWXC010000069.1 coordinate 665, forward strand.
TAGAGAAGCCAAAAAGTCCTGGAACGAAGTACAGGCACTATTCGCCCAATACTCCACTCTTCCTCTCAGATATGAGTGATGATGAGCTAGCCACATTGTTCAAGAGTCTTAAAAAAGAGTATAAGATCGGATTTATAGGAAGCAGTGAATCCTGCAGAAAGATCGATAGATCTGCAAAATATAGAATTAACCTTGGAAAGAGGGAAGATCTGTATTCAATAGCATCAAAACTCTTCGATGCTCTGATACAAATAGATCAAAAAAATGTTGACTTCGCAATAATAGAAAAATTTGAAGAACGGAGAATTGGAATTGCAATAATGAACCGTATCAGAAAGGCAGCTAATTATAAAAAGTTTAGTAGTGAGAAAGAGTTAGTAAGATTAGTAAATGATATGGTGGAATGTTAGGTAGACCAAAGAACCTGGAGATCAATGTTCTTCTGAAAGATGCTGGGAGATGTGCCAAAATAAAGAAAAGATTTGGATATGCGGCATCGAACTATGAAGTTGCTGCGATGCATTACAAAGAGATATTATTTCACGAGAAAGCAGCTTCATGCCTTACGATGGCTTTCTTTTATTATCAAATTGAGAAGAAGGATGCAAGAGATTCTGGAAGGAGTGACGATGCCAAATTTTCGGATGAGAGAGCGAATGAAATTCTTGATAAAAGAGGCGACGAAACAATTAGCGGTTTGTGTCGTCTATTTCACCAGTCTCCGATTGGGACAGAGCCCTCGTGTCTAAATTCACCCCTCCCTCACTCGGCTACTCGTTCGGGCACTCTCTTTGGACCCTCCGCAGCCTTGCTGCCGATTCCCACACACCGCAGCGTTTCCGAAAAGTAACACCACCGCAACGATTTTAGATTCTTTCATCTAGTTATTCTTGGTTCAATGGGCAAAGGTATGAGAAAGGGCGGATTTCTGAGGATCAGGGTTGGCAGGCATAACCGAAGGTTCCAGTCAGCAACGGAAGAAACTTTTTGCAGAAAGATTTTGCAGAAAGGTTTCGCCAAAAAGACCCAATCCGCAATGGAGTACCTGATGACATATGGATGGGCCATTCTGATAATAGCTGTTGTCCTTACTGTACTATTCTCGTTAGGGATTACAAACCCTCTTTTCTTTTCTCCAAAGGCCATTGCCGGTGGCTGCCAGGTACTAAGGCCAAGTGGTCCTGGAACTACTTCATTTATCTCTCTTGAAGGCGGTGGAGTCTGCTCCGAGATACCGCAGTATGTCTCTACATTTACTTCTAGCCAAGATTCTAATGTATTAATTGCAAATACGTCTCAATTGAAACTCGGAAATGAGCTTACTGTTTCTGTATGGGTTAATATACATTCTCAGACTGCAGAGTGGCAGGGGATAGTTGACAACGGCAGATATATTCTTAATAACTGGTATATATTAACGCTTGCAGATAAAACTAGTTGGTATACAATCCCTCCTGGATACACTGGCATAACTATCGGAGTTGCAGATGGGATATGCTGCTCTGAAGCATATTCTCCATATTTCCCCATAAATACTTGGGAGAATATAGCCTTTTCATATAATGCCAAGGCAGCAACAAATACGATTGCCTATCTCAATGGAGCTGAATATGGGAGTTTCTCTGACGGATCTCCAGTGATATCAAATAGTACAATACCAATAATAATTGGCGCAGAACTTACCTACCCACCAACATGCAACTGTTCGATAGCAAATCTTCAGATTTACAACACTGCCCTAGGCCAGAATAGAATAGCTGCTCTTTATCGGGAAGGAATAGGCGGAGCGCCGATAGACCTGCAGAACCTCGTTGGATGGTGGCCGCTCAACGGGAATGCGAACGATTACTCAGGAAATAATAACGATGGTATTGCAACGAACGTAATCTGGTCCGGGACGTGGTGGCAGGATTATACTCAACCTTGAATGATGAAATGATACAAACAAAGAAGAAAATACAATCCGCGATGGAGTACCTGATGACCTACGGCTGGGCGATTTTGATAATAGCCGTAGTGCTTGCCGTACTCTTTTCTCTCGGAATAACAAATCCCCTATTTTTTGCTCCAAAAGCACCTCCTGGAGGATGCCGGGTAGTTAGGCCAAGTGGTCCTGGAACAAGCTTTGACATAAACCTGCTAGGTGTCTGCAACGGAGAGATACCGGAGTATACTGCGCAGTTCAATGGGCAGAGCAGCAATATTCTATTTCCGCATGTTGTCACAACGAATCAAGGCACTACAATCTCAGTCTGGTTTTATTCAAATGCAGGTATGGGATCATACGGAAGAGTTATAGTGGAGACAGGTGATGGGAACGGATTTGGACCAGCTTTGCAAGATGGAGAGATAGCGATCTTAGAATCAGGTATAACCTGGCATCAGACAGGGGTGAGTTTCTCTACAGGGAAATGGTATAATGTAGTAATATCTGCATTTCCATCTGGCAGCAGTGTAATGTATGATATTTTTGTGAACGGGAAACTTTATCAGTCAGGCCCATATTTATCAATAACACCTTCTGGGGATGGGGCCATAGGAAAAGAAATATGTTGCGGTCATTTCTTCGAAGGTTCCATATCAAACGTCCAGATTTACAACTCCACACTAGATAGTGCCTCTGTTAACGCCCTCTACCGGGAAGGGATAGGTGGCGTGCCTATCGATCTCCAGAACCTCGTTGGATGGTGGCCGCTCAATAACAATGCCAACGACTACTCCGGCAACGGAAACAACGGAAATGCGATAGGCGTGACTTACTCCAGCAGCTGGATAAACAGCTATACTCCGCAGTGATCAATCCTGCACGCCGCAAGGAATTCATCCAAAAAATCCGCGGCCATGTAAACCAATAAATACCCTGCCCAAGAGGCGAGGTATTCCAATCGGTTATCTGAAGTCACTCAATTTGAACTGTTTGTAGCCTTCCTTCTCTTCTTTAGCTGAATGGGTAGTTTGAAGAGTAAAGAAACCTGCCCGCCCTTCAGGGCGGAGATGAATTTTACCCTTCAACGCAGAAATAAACGCTTTTTCGTCTCTATTACGTCAACAGCAGCGCCAGCGCAAAATTTCGCGCCGGCAATCCTGCCGGAGACAAGATAACATGGATAGTAAAAGAATATACATATAAACACAGTGTGGGGTTCAATCAACACCATTTGGAGTGGTGCCCTAAGTACAGACACGATGTGATGGACGCGAAGATCGCAGAAGAGATGAAAGAGATCCTTCTGAAGATCGCCTCTGAAAAGGGAATAATCGCCCATAAGATGGTTGTGGACGAAGATCGTGTCCACATGTTCATCTCGATAAAGCTGTGGATGTCCGTTTCGCAGGCATTACGGTACCTCAAAGGAATCTCCCCATACAAAATCTTCAGGTTGCATCCTGAATTCCGGGAAAAACTTTTCAGGAAGGGGGAGTTTCTAGAGCCCGGGACATTTTTCAATGAGTGTCAGCAACGTGACCGCAGAAACAGTGGAACGTTATATCGACAGGCATGAGTATCCAAAGTACATCCCAGGCACAGACCGGCAGTCAACTCTTGGAGCCTCGTAGGAAGCCTCGGCTGAAGCCCGAGGTAATTCACTGATAGCATGCAGCATAATGGAAGAGAATCAAGAAATCTAGTCGAAGGTGCAGATGCAATCAGATGCCTGAGCAGAGGCGAGAGAG
>CAYWXC010000070.1:0-4318 GCA_964462345.1 Microcaldota archaeon
ACGCCAGGGTAGGGATTTGAACCCTAAAGTCCCGAAGGAACCGGTTGGCCTGTTTAGCATCACTGATCAGCTCTTGATGATTTAGAATCTCAAGACCGGCGCATTACCGGATTCTGCCACCCTGGCATAATTCGTTATCTGTATATTCCTCTACTAATTATTATAAACTTTCTTTAAGCATATAATACTGGTTAAAATGCGGTCCTCTGCAGCAAGTCCAAAGAATATCGATGAAAGGATATTAGTGCTAGCTGTGGATGTGGATAACGACCTATACCGCAAAACTAAAATAAGCGGTCCATTGTATGGGCGGGTCGAGAACCTAAATGGTGCCACTCAGCTCGCACTCGCTGACCCAGAAGACCCAGATTCCAATACAATATTCCAGGCAGTTAATATATATGATGAGTTAAAAGATGAGGGATACCAGGCTGACGTCGCAACCATCACTGGCTCTGAGAACGAGGGTTATCAATCTGACAGTGAGATCTCGAGGCAGTTGGATCTAGTTTTATCAAGATATAAATCAGACAAATGCGTCTTTGTTACTGACGGAGCCAGCGATAACAGAATACTTCCAATAATACAGTCACGTATCAAGATCAATAGCGTAAAGCTTCTTTCGATGAAGCAATCTGAAAAGTTGGAGAATACCTATTTTGCAATACTCGAGAAATTAAAAGAGCCACATTATGCAAGAATAATATTCGGGATTCCTGCAGTATTGATACTTCTATTTGCAATAAGCTACATATTCGGATTCGGTCTAATGCTGCCAGCGATATTGATCGGAATATATCTGCTTGTGAAAGGCTTTGGTCTTGAAGATCCTTTCTTGGATTCATTCAGGGGATTTGGTTTCAGCATAGATCGAAGCAGTTTTGTCTTCTATCTTGGTACCTTAATATTCGTAGCAGCTAGCCTTTTTGTTGGATGGAATAATTACCTATTAGAAGTAGGGATATCTGGAAACTCATCGCTTGCATGGGCATACGGTATAGAAGGCTTCTTCCTGTTACTCCCTATAGCACTACTGCTTTATCTTTTCGGAAGGATAATAGATCTAAGGGGAAAGCATTACTTCTTCAGAAGTTTCAAGTATGGCTCATACATAGGCTCATCAATAATATTCTGGGTACTGGCATACTCCTTCGTTGCATGGATAATAGGTCAAATATACTTCAGCCAATTGCTTCTGTATATGATTCTTGCAATATTCATGGGCGTCGGAATATCCTCAATATCGAACTTCTTTAGAAACAAGGCTCTCAGAACCAAGAAGCTAAAAGACAAATTCGTAATAAACGAGCTCGGAGCCCTGATAGGGAAGGTTGGCGGCACAGATACAAAACACGGGAAATTCACAATCAATACAAACTTCGGAAATCCAATCACATATTCGATAGATCGTATCGTCGAAGTCTCAGATAAGGTCGTCATAAAGTAAAGCCATTGTTAACTGCGAAAGTATTAAATACTTAATCTGAAAAATGAGATAGTACCTATGGAGTACAACAATAAGAACATAGTTCTTAACGAGCTTATAGGTCTCAGAGTAAGGATATTAAGCAGCTCTGACAAAAAGGAAAGAGGCATTTCTGGAAAAGTTATCGACGAGACAAAAAACACATTGTCTGTAGATACAAAGAGAGGAAGGAAAAGTATTATAAAGAGTAGAGCAGTATTTATCTTTTATTTCGGAAAAAAATCTTTTAGAGTGAAAGGAGAAGAGATTAACTTCAGGCCTTATGAGCGTATCGAAAAGGCTATGAAGTTCTACAAGCGTAGGTCTCTTCAATAAGAACCAAACACCGCTCATGTTTGCTAAATTAAGTGATCATTTGGAATGCAATGACCTAAGATGCCCTGTACATGGCAATATCAAGACTAGAGGAATGCAGATGTCTGGAAAGATTGTCAGCGACAAGGCCAAGAAAACCGTAATAGTAGAGATAGACTACACAAGGTACATATACAAATATGAACGATACCTTAGGCGAAGATCAAGGATACCTGCTCACAAGCCGGATTGCATAGATGCAAAGCTTGGAAGCATTGTCAACATAGCAGAGACGCGAAGGTTGAGCAAGACAAAGTCGTTTGTAGTTACCTCAGTTGCAAAATGATGATATAATATATTAGTTGATATTAATGAAAGGACTATCTTCTAGGATCATGAAAACGCTCATACCTGGCGCAATACTAACTTGCGCTGACAACAGCGGCGCATATGAGTTTAAGATGGTCCATATTGTTGGTAAGGGTGGAAGAAGGAGAAGGCCAGCCGCAGCCGGAGTAGGGGACGTAATAATAGGCAGCGTAGTAAAAGGAAATCAAACTTATAGAAAGAAGCCAGTAAGAATAATAGTAATAAGACAGAGAGCACCTATCCGAAGAGCAAATGGAATGAGAGTAAGATTCGAAGATAACGCTGCAATAATGGTAAACGAAGAGAATCTGCCAATTGGAACAGAAGTCAAAGGAGCAATGGCAAGAGAAGTTGTAGAGAGATACGTCAAGGTCGCAGGAGTTGCATCAAGAGTTGTGTGATATTTATGATAAAAAGCAGCAAGGCAAGAAAACAGAGGCGATTCAGATTTAACGCCCCACTTCATGAAAGGCAGAAATTCGTCAACGCTCACATTTCAAAGGAGCTCTCCTCAAAGCTCGGAATAAAGAAGAGAAGCATAGAAGTAAGAAAAGGAGATACTGTAAAAGTGAAGAGCGGAGATCAAAAGGGGAAGAGTGGAAAAGTGATCAAAGTAAATCTAGGTAAGAGCAAGCTCAGCATAGATGGGTTGACAGTCAAAAATGCAAAAGGAAAAGAATCAAACATACTAATCAATGCTTCAAATGTTTACATTACAGATCTTGACCTCAGCGATAAACTGAGAAAAGAAAAAATGGAGAGGTTCAAGTCGAAGTGATGCTATGGGCAACAAAGGCAATAATAGACACATAAAGAGGCTTGCTTCAGCCAGCAGGTTGAAGGTTAAACGAAAGGAAGCAGTCTATCTTTCAAAGCCAAAAGCAGGAAGGCATAAAAGAGATGATTCTGTAGCCCTTGGAGTTATGCTTAGAGAGCAGATGGAAGGAATAAATACAGCAAGAGAAGCGAATAAGGCCCTCCTCGAAGGAAGCATAGAAGTAAATGGAAGCATAATAAAAGAGTTCAAGTATCCTGTCGGTCTTGAAGATTATGTCCATATAAAGCCTAGCAACGAATACTTTAAACTTTCAATAGGTGCTCACGGAAGCCTGAAGGCAGAAAAGGTCAAAGGGTATTCTGGAAGAGTTATGAAAGTCATAGGGAAATACGTAGCTCCTTCAAACAAATTGATGATAGTTCTGCATAGTGGAGAGACAAAGGTAGGTAAGAACGAGATCAAGGTAAATGACTCTGTGCTGCTAAAGGGTGACAAGGTAGAAAAGGTCCTGAAACTCGAGAAGGGTGCAGAGTGCATAGTCATAAGTGGTACCCACGCATCAGAGACCGGGAAGATAAAGGAAATTAAGCAAGGGACAGCAACCAGGGAAACGTTGGTTGAGATAGAAAGCAGCTCAAAGAATTTTGAGACTCTTTTGAATAATATAATGGTAATTGGCGCTTGATATGGCAGATTCAAACTCAATGAGAGATATTTATCTTGACAAGCTTATAGTCAATATAGGCATAGGTCAAGACGAGAATCTCTTTCCAAATGCAAAGGCGCTTCTAGAGAAGCTAACGGGGCACAAGGCCATAGCAACAGTTTCAAAGAAGAGAGAGCCTGAACTCAAACTTAGAAAAGGTCAGATAATAGGGAGCATGGTCACTCTAAGAAAGGATGATGCAGCATCAATGCTAAAGATGGCTATAGATGCAAACAGTAATACTCTCAAGAAAAGCGCGATATCAAATAATTCACTCAACTTTGGGATAAAAGAATACATTTATATGTCCGGAGTCAAGTATGATCCAAAGATCGGTATGTTCGGAATGAACATCAATGCTTCTTTCATGAGAAAGGGAAAGAGGGTCGAAAAGAGAAGAATCAAAAACAGCAGAGCGAATCCAAAACACAGCAGGATCGCAAGAGAAGAGATAATTGAATATCTCAAAAATAATTACAAAGCAACAGTATCTGAATAGGTGATTTGATAAAAGAGAGCTATGAGCTGAGGCAGAGAGGCAAAGGAAGTAGAAAATGCAGAATTTGCGGATCTGCAAGAGGCCTTATACGATCATACGACTTAAATGTATGCAGAAGGTGCTTCAGAGAGGTGGCACGCAATATAGGCTTTGAGAAATATTAGTGATTATTATGGTTGATCTTCT
>CAYWXC010000071.1:0-4210 GCA_964462345.1 Microcaldota archaeon
ATAATATTGATAGCGATGGTGGGCTTTCTCGATGACCTGAATGTCAAGCAGAAGAGAGTGAAGAGCACTGATATGATGGATATAAGGGAGGGATTAAAGCAATGGCAGAAGCCAGTCTTGACACTTATAGGTGCGCTTCCGCTCATAGCAATAAACGCGGGAGTCAGCTATGTAAACATACCTTTCCTTGGATCTGTTGATCTTGGGCTATTTTACCCATTGTTTGTACTGCCACTTGCAATAATATTCGTATCCAATTCAGTCAACCTTCTCGGAGGATTTGACGGTCTTCAGCCAGGAATGGCTTTGATAGCTAGCTTTGGCCTTCTTATATATTCATTATTGTATGGCACATACGCAGGAACCCTTCTCTCAACCATCTTATTTGCTGCTGTCCTTGCCTTCATTCCTTTCAACATTTATAGGGCAAGGGTCATACCTGGAGATAGCTTCACTTATACTGTAGGGGCTTCGCTTGTAGCAATAATGGCAATAGGAAATGCTGAAGCTTTCGGAACCATACTATTCATACCATGGATAATTGAGTTTATATTACATCTTAGGAAGAAGTTCCATGTCACAGATCTCGGGATAAGGGAGCGTGATGGAACCTTTAAGGCCCCCTACGGAAAGAAGATATACAGCCTTACGCATCTTGTAATGAATTACAAAAAATTAAGAGAAAGAGAAGTGACTATTTACATATGCCTGATAGAAGCAGCATTTGTCATTCTGGCCTTTCTTCTCAAGGCTATTGGATTGCTGTAATTGGAGTAATGAGAGCTTACTTTCTTTGCAAGAGCCACATCCTCTTTTTTAATTAGCTTCTTTCTTCCAGCATGATTTGCATATCTCATTGCTTTGTTTGTCAATTTCTCAGTCAATTTCTCAAGTTCTCTTTCAAGGTTCATGACTGCATCTTCGGTCACTTTTTCTGCTCCTGCTTCCCGAATGAATTGTTCTATATCGTATAAGCTGAACCCCCGTTCACCCATAATATCACCACAGCTTTAGATGTTTATACCTTCTGCAAAAAAGCTTTAAAAGGGTTCAGCGGAGCATGCGAATAGTGGCAGTCAGGCAGAGCACCCATAGGGTATAAAAAGACATAAGTTTATAGGGCTCTATTCAGATAGAATTCCCTCAGGATTTGTACCTTAGTAGCGCGCCTATCCCTGTGAAACCCATGAGAAATTGTTTTCCCAGAGAGCTCTCTCCTGAGACAAAGACAGTATCTACTCCACCCTGATCTGCCAGCTCTATGAGCTCTTCTATGGCATCTTTCTTTTCCACAGGCTCGAGGATGCCTCCGCATTCATGCTTTGCTGATTCCTTGCTTTCTGCACTCTCGTTCCGTTCTAGAGTTTGTCCGCAAGAGCTGCATTTGTATGTTACTGAATAGAGTTCGAGATCGGAGTTGAGCACGAGAATGTTTGCCTGATTGTTCATAAGAACCTTTTTGGTGTTAAGATATCCGTAGACAGCCAAGCCCCCCCTTGCCACTTCCTGTATGAATCGCTCTAGGATCTTCTGCTCCTTTGCGGATTCCTGCTCTTTTAGAAGTTCTGAGGTCTTACCGACAAGCTCGCTCAAGCCATATTCATCAGTATATCCGGTATCAAAAACCCCAAGAATCTTGATTTGGTAGTTAAGATGCTCGGACTTTGTGAATCCTTCTTTTGCAGGTCCTGGGCCACCTATTATAAGCCCTTTCATCTTAAACTGTGCTTGCTCAAATACCTTGTTGATGGTCTCTGCTATTCGCTTTCGGTAGTCATTTATGCTTTCTTCTATAGCTCGCTCATATCTTGCCGCAGACTGGCCCCCTTTGTGTACCTTTGCATGTGCAAATGAGGTAAGCTTTGTTATTACTTGTATATGTGAGCCCTTGAGAGTTGCTATAGTTGCTTCCCTGCCATCCATTACCAATAGAACAAAGACATCCTTCGCTTCGACCATGCTCTCTATCGGCTCGAGTAGGAATGTTGAATCACATCTATAGATATTGACCTTGAGAGGCATGGGAGGTTCCATTGAAAAGAGCTCTATATCATCCTTTCCAGGAACGTTTGATATGTTGCCACAGAATAGGGCCATTCCGTTCTTTGGGGTTTCCCTGTAAAGCTTGAGGTACTGAAGCAGCTTATCTATAGCTCCTTGAACATTGCTCCTTGTTGTCTTTGATTTAATATTTGAGGATTGGCTGTACTCTTCTCTGAGCTTTGCAACTTCGTCGCTGAGCTGATATCCTGCAGGTATGTAAATGCTTATCAACTCAGTTCCAGATCCCCTCACCGATTTGAGCCTTTTGATCTCCCTTAGCATGTTATACTCTTTCTTCATCGCATCCATCTTATGATTTGTCTTTGCATATCATTGTATTTTATTTATATATAACTTACTTTTCTACGCTATTAGCTAATGTTGTTACTTTGAGTAGCTTTTTAAGGTTAATAGTGCCATTTGTAGCGGTAATATGTCAATCTTAGCGACTCAGGAAGCAGTCATAGTCTCAACATTGATTATGCTCGCACTCACTATAGGCCTTGCGTACAAAATGACAAGAAAGTATCTCTCTACAAAAATGGAGAGCATGCTCTTCTGGTCATTAGGTTTGTGGGCATTCGGATTTGGAGTATTCCTTGAGGTCCTTTTTGGTTTTGGGCTGTATTCAGATTTCCTTGGTGGCCTTTATCTTTTCACAGTTGCACTATTAGTGAATCTCCTCGCTCTAGGATCCATATGCTTAATAAAATCAAAGATTATCAAAAATGCATATTTTGGTTTTAGCATATTCTCAGAATTGTTATCGGTTTATGCTGTCGCGTCAGGCAACGTGGGAGATATCCTCAAGAGTTATGTTGCTGCACTAAATCCGCCGATGATTGTTCTGATTGCATCCTCAATCATAACATTCCCGGCAGCAATCATACTTGTAGCAACAGCTTATCTTTCCTACAGGAAAAAGAAGAGCCATAGAATGGTGAGCATAATCCTTGGAGTAATAGTTGTCAGCATAGCCGGAACACTTTATATAGATGCTTTCCCTGCATTCTTATACTGGTCCGAATTTGTTGGAATACTTCTTTTGTGGATAGGTTTTATATGATCCTTATGCGCAGGATCATGTATTTGTACTCTGAAAACCTAATTAAAACCTAATTTCCTGGAAAGTTATTTAATACAAAAGAGCAGTATCCATATTGTAACGTGAGCGCATGAGCAAGACAGGAAGGACAAAGAAGACAATTATAGACATGCTGACCAAGAAGCCGCTTACTCTGAGCGACCTTAGCACAGAACTCGACCTCGCACCATCAACAGTGAAACAGCATCTCGAAGAGCTGGAATTCATGGGTGCGATAGAACCCATAGAAAATAGATTCATCAAGAAGTGGAAATATTACAGAGTAAATCCAGGATTTGAGTTTAACAAAGAGAGCTTAAGCATAAGGAGCATAGCGGCTTACGCGCTTTCCGGTATTTTCATAACAGCAGTCACCCTATTTTTATTATTACATAATTCGGGATCAGTAGGCGCGGTCTCCTTCTCAGGAAGAAACATAATAACAGTAAGCCTTACCGACCCACCAATCGTGCCTTATGGTACAAATGCACTCGTAATAAATTATTCATCAGTCCAAGTAGAGATCAAAGAGGGAAATGTGACATCATGGATAAATGCACAAGGAAATGGCACTATTGACTTGATGTCTTTGATAAATGTAAGCCAGGTCATAGGAAAAACATATGCAAATTCCAATACAATCATAGAAATGGTGAGATTTAATGTCAGCTCAGCATATATTACAATAAACAATACAAAATATCCCGTGGATGTCCTACAGAAAGAGATAGAATCCAACATCTATGTTGGAAAGAATTCAAGCGATGGCAATATATTGATAGATCTTTCGCCAACTGTTGCTGAGATATACACATCAAACACCACAATCTTTGTCATGGTGCCTTCAGTTAAGGCTATACTGATAAATAACAAACAATATGCGATTAATCAGAAAATAGGGAATAGAACAGCCATAGGAGGCGATGAGAAAGTACTCTTGTCAGAAGCGAAGGGCAGATTGATGCTGAGCAATGCATCTATTTCAGAAAAAGGAAACATGACCATTATCAACATTACAGTTAGCAATGAAGGAAATAGGAGCGTGAGGATACAGCACCTCACAATCGAAGGAAACATAGAAGC
>CAYWXC010000072.1:0-4210 GCA_964462345.1 Microcaldota archaeon
GGATTGTGACAGAAAGGACATCTCAGATTGCACCCTGTTAAAAAAACAATAGAAGTAACCTTTCCAGGGTAATCTATGAGACTTACCCTTTGGAAGCCGCCAATCTCCATCGAATCTACTCAGGCCTCGCAACAGCTTCTCGCCTTGTCGTAAGTTTTCCTGTCGCCGAACTCCGCTTTCTTGCCCTCGTTCCATTGTGCCACTGGCCTCAGATAGCCAACTATGCGAGAATAAACCTCGCATCTTGTCCTCTCGGATGAGAGTTCATCAAGCCTTTGTATCTCCACACTCTTGTTTTTATAGTCACTCATTTTTTCACCTTGTTAAGTAAGATCTCATCACACTTTGGACAGAATTCATGTGCTCCCGCAATGTAGCCGTGCTTCGGACATATGCTGAATGTCGGGGTTAATGTATAGTAAGGAAGCCTGAAATTGTCTGCTACCTTCTTCACAAGCTGTTTCGTAGACTCGGTCGAAGGCATCGACTCGCCAAGAAATAGATGCATAACTGTTCCTCCAGTATACCTTGTCTGGAGATCGTCCTGTGCAGATAGAGCTTCGAATAAATCATCAGTGTATCCCACAGGAAGATGAGATGAATTTGTATAATAGGGAGATGCCCCGTTCTGGAATTCTGCTTCGTTTGCAACTCTTATCGTCTTGTATTTTTCTTTGTCTCTCTTTGCTAGGGAGTATGCTGTGCTCTCTGCAGGAGTTGCTTCGAGATTGTATATGCTGTTTGTCTCTATCTGATAGTTTTCCAACCTGTCCCTCATAAAGTCTAAGACCTTGACTGCAAAGGATTTTCCTTCAGCTGTTGTTATATCTTTACCTATGAAGTTTATGCATGCCTCATTCATGCCCACGATGCCTATTGTCGAGAAATGGTTCTTCCAATAGCCCCCATATGCCTCTTTTATATCGCTAAGATAATATTTTGAATAAGGATATAGTCCAGATTCCGTCAAGCGCTCTATGAACTTCCTCTTTACTTCAAGTCCATTCTTTGCTATGTCCATCAGAACTCCAAGCCTGCTAAAGAAATCAGTTTCATCCTTTGAAAGGTATCCTATCCTTGGTAGGTTGATAGTAAAGACGCCGATTGACCCAGTCAGAGGATTGGCTCCGAAGAGACCACCGCCCCTCTTCTTAAGCTCCCTTGTATCAAGCCTAAGACGGCAGCACATGCTTCGCGCATCCTCAGGCTTCATATCACTATTAACGAAGTTAGAGAAGTAAGGTATGCCATACTTTGAGGTCATCTCCCATATTGGATCATAAACAGGATTCTCCCAATCAAACTCCTTTGTGATATTATAGGTAGGTATGGGAAATGTGAATACCCTCCCTATGGAATCTCCTTCAGACATTATCTCTGCAAAAGCACGATTTACCATGTTGACCTCTTCCTGAAAATCGCCGTATTTAGCATCTATGAACTTTCCCCCCAGTATCACAGCCTCGGTTTTCATATGCTCAGGAACTTTTAGATCGAGGGTTAGGTTTGTAAAAGGTGTCTGGAATCCTACTCTTGTCGGAACATTCATGTTAAAGATAAATTCTTGCATTGCCTGTTTGACCTGCTCGTAACTCAGTCCATCATATCTGATGAATGGTGCAATGTAAGTATCAAAATTTGAGAAAGCTTGCGCTCCGGCACTCTCTCCCTGAAGTGTGTAAAAGAAGTTTACGATCTGCATCAATACTGTTCTGAAGTGCCTTGCTGGTTTTGAGGATACCTTGCCTGAAGCCCCTCCGAATCCCTTTATCAGGAGATCCTTCAAGTCCCAACCAACACAATAAGGCCCTAGGAAATTCAGTTGATGAATGTGCATGTCCCCATTTATATGTGCATTCTTAACGTCTTCTGGATACACCTTATTCAGCCAGTACTTGGTTATGACCTTGGAATTTAGATAGTTGTTAAGCCCCTGTATAGAATAATCCATGTTTGCATTCTCCTTGACCTGCCAGTCCTTTCTGCCTATGTAATCATCTATCAGTTCTATGTCCTTTAGCATGGAGACGGTCTCCCTAAGCCCTTCGTGCTGCTTCCTGTATAATATGTAAAGCTTTGCGAGGTCTTTGTCTCCAGCGCCCATCAGCACCTTTTCCACTATGTCTTGTATCTCTTCGACGCCGACCTTTTCTCCCCTTGATCGGAGTATCTTATCGACCTCCCCTGTCAGCCTTTCAGATTCCGATTCGGCTTTTTCATCATTGTACCCGGAGGATTTCATTGCCTTTGATATCGCATTTTTAATCTTTGACCTTGAGAACTCCGCCTGAGACCCATCCCTTTTGATAATATACGATACCATAGAGACACCACAATCAGTTGTATCTGAACACTTACTACTCTACAAGATATAGGTATTTAAGTGTTGATTGAACCGATGAAGGATTTTAGGTACGATCTTTCAGCGGGGCTTTTAATAGGGTTGTAGTATCTGCTTTGATACCCCAGTCTGAGAGGCAATATTAATAAGCTGGGCTGGCCATTTTATATCAGTGAGAGTATGGCAGGTTCGATACAGGATTGCCCTGTTATTGTGGTGGCACATGTTCTTGGCAAAAAGTGGAGCATACCAGTAATAGAAGAGATATCTCTTTCCAAAGGCGATGTTCAATTCAATACACTAAAGAGATCTCTGAAGGGAATAACTGCTAGAAACCTCAGCGAATCGCTTAGCACATTAAGGGAAGAAGGCATAATCAAAAGAAGAAGAGTCATGGTAAACAATGTAGAATATGCACGATATAATCTTACAAAGAAGGGTACTTCTGTAAAGAAAGTGATAGACGGCTTGAAGGAGCTTGGCATAGCGTGGTACGGGATCAATCCCAATTGCAAGAACATCAAATGCAGCAGCTGCACTTATCTTACCAATGTCAGCAGATGATACCACAAAGGCTTTTATTCTAATCTAATTATCAGTATTATGGACTCAGTTGACAACGATATCTTGGCCAGGCTGGAGAAGAATTCCAGAAAGCCTTTCCTTTCGATAGCGAAAGAAATAGGGGTTTCGGAAGGCACGGTGAGGAAGAGGGTAAAGGAGATGCTTGAAGAAGGAGCCATAAAAAGATTCACAATACTTCGCGGGTCTAAGGAAGGAGTTAAGGCTTTTGTTCTTGTGAAGACCAGCAGGCTCACTAAGGAGATAGCCAAAAAAAGCGGTTCTCTTGAGAGCGTTAACAATGTTTATGAGATATCTGGAGCTTTTGATGTGATTGTGTATCTCGAAGCTTCAACAGTGGAATCGATAAATAAGGATGTAGATAAGATACGGGAGATGGAGGGGGTTGTAAGCACAACGACACACTTCGTCCTCAAATAATTAGGATGAATTGTACTCAATCTTTTTAGATTATTATGCAGATATTTAACTGAGAGACATGGACATTGATACAAAGATAGATATAATTAAATCAGAGCCGCTTGAAGAGATTATCACAGAGGCGGAACTGAGAAACCTTTTGGAGACTAATTCAAAGCCAAAGCATTACATAGGCTTCGAGATAAGCGGGATGCCGCATATCGGCCATATACTTTTCGCAGGCAAGAAGATAAATGACCTTGACAAAGTGGGAGTAAAGACACAGGTCTTTCTCGCAGATTGGCACACTGTCGCAAACAACAAATTGGGAGGAGACTGGGAGAGGATTCTCAGGGCTGCGGAATTCTACAAGAAGCTCTTCAAGGCTGCCTGCCCCAACACAGAAGTTGTGCTTGGTTCTGATCTTTATGACAAAGACAATGATTACTGGAAGCTTGTAATACAGATGGCGAGAAGGACAACGATGGCGAGAGCCACAAGGACATTGATAATAGAAGGGAGAAGCGAGAAAGATACATTGCATGTTTCCCAATATATTTATCCGATAATGCAGGCTGCTGACATCGCTGCGCTTGATGCGGATATACCCCATGCAGGAATGGACCAGAGAAGGGTGCATATGCTTGCAAAGGAGATCTTCAAAGACCTTAAAATGAAGAATATAGTTCCTATACATCATCATCTCATGCCCTCCTTGCAGGAGCCGCCAAAGATTGAGAATAATGCAATAAAAGAAGAGATTGTGGCAGCAATGAAGATGAGCAAGTCAAAACCGGGTTCAGCGGTACAGATTCTTGCTACTAAAGAGGAAGTATCTTCATTGATCAACAAGGCATGGTCTCCAGAGAAGGTAACTGATGAGAACCC
>CAYWXC010000073.1:0-4136 GCA_964462345.1 Microcaldota archaeon
AATCCAGGATCCAGTATGGATTTTGTTATTTCTATTACGAATTCATCCTTTGCCTTAATGCTAGGTATGTTTATGTACATGTTGTATACTTCATCCGGATCAAGACCTAACGAATCGCAGCAATATATGAATGTCTCAGTATGTACTGCTTCTTCATATGCTTGTCTGAGAAGATATTGCCTGCACTCGGGATTCGTCACGTGCTTGTATATGGAGAGGATGATGTTGTTTGCTGTTAGGCTCTCTGCTGTAGAAAAGAATCCCAAATTCCAAAGGATCATCCTTCGCTCGTCTTCGCTTAATGCCCCTGGTTTTTTCCATGTCTCTACATCATGCTGCATCGGTATCTCGTCTGGCACCCAGTTGTTGGCTACGCCTGCTTTGTAATAGGCCCTTGCCCAAGGATACTTTATTGGAAGTATCTTATTCGGATCTGTTTCCGGAGCGTTTATTATCTGTTTTTTCATATACACACCTCACTGGCATGCTTCGCAATTCTCTCTTTCTTCTTCTGTCATTCCAACAGGGCATGCTTGGCCTGTGGCGTTTACTGCCTCTGCCATTGCATCCTGCACTCCAGGCAGAGTTAGGGTCTTCTCTATTGTAGCTTCTGTTTTCGCCTTGCCAGTATCTGCAACCACCGAGATTGCTATTGTATCAGCAGTTTTGGACTTTAGTTTGTTTATGTCTACGGTGCTCTTCTCTATAGATGATGCACCCATGGTCCTCAAGTAATATGTGGTTTTTAAGCCCATCTTCCATGAATAGGTGTAGAGTTCTGAGAGCATTTTTCCAGAAGTTGTGGCTGTGAATATATTCAGGGATTGGCTTTGATCTATCCATTTGCCCCTGTGAGCTGCAGCCTTTATCAACCATTCGGGATCTATCTCAAAAGCACTCTTGTACTTGTCTCTTATCCTTTTTGAAAGGTATGTGATTTGTTGTAGGCTTCCATCATGTCGCTTGATGTCTTCAAGCACGGTTGGATTCCACATGCCTTCTGACTTGAGATCTTCCACCAAGTACATATTTACAACAGTAAACTCTCCACTCATGTTTGACTTTACGTATAGATTATTGTACATTGGTTCTATAGATGGGAAGCAGCCACTGATGTTTGATATTGTTGCTGTTGGAGCTATTGCCATGCAGTTCGAGTTTCTCATCCCATATTTGCGGATGTTTTCCCTGACTTCAGACCAGTCCTTCTTGCCATTTGCGGAAAGCCCTATTGGCACATTTCTCTCTTCTTCTAGAAGCTTTATTGTATCAGCAGGGAGGATTCCTCTATCCCACTTAGAGCCTTTGAATGTTTCGTATGCTCCGCGCTCTTTTGCAAGTTCGCTTGACGCAAGAATTGCATGATAGGATATACTTTCCATGCTCTCATCTGCAAATATTACTGCTTCGTCAGAGTCAAAGTTTATATTGAGCATGAATAGTGCATCTTGGAATCCCATGATACCAAGACCTATTGGGCGATGTTTGAGATTTGAGTTCTTGGCTTCTATTGTGGGATAAAAGTTGATGTCTATGACATTGTCTAGCATCCTCATTGCAGTTCCTACGGTCTCTTTAAGAAGTTCTTCGTTGAGCTTGCCGCCAGTGATGTGCTTGCTTAAATTTACAGAACCAAGATTGCACACCGCAGTTTCATCCTTTGAAGTATTGAGTGTTATTTCCGTACAGAGATTTGAGCTGTGGACAACCCCAACGTGATCTTGTGGTGAACGTATGTTTGAAGGATCTTTGAAAACGATCCACGGATGACCGGTTTCATATAGTGAAGTGAGCATTTTCTTCCATAAGTCTGCTGCTTTGACTTTTTTGCTAAGCATTATCTTCCCTTCTTCAGCATCCTTCTCGTACTTTTTATAGCGTTCTTCAAAGGCCCTTCCATAAAGTTCGTGCAGATCCGGCACTTCTTCTGGAGAGAACAATGTCCACTGCGCGTCTTCGATTACTCTTTTCATGAATAGATCTGGTATCCAGTTTGCAGTATCCATATCATGTGTCCTTCTTCTTTCATCGCCAGTGTTCCTCCTTAGATCAAGAAAATCTTCTATGTCAAGATGCCATGTCTCCAAATATGCGCATGTTGCGCCTCTTCTCTTACCGCTCCTGTTTATCGCGAGGGTGGTGTCGTTTGCTATTTTAAGGAATGGAATCACCCCCTGGCTGTTTACGCCTGTGCTTTTGATTGTTGCCCCAGTAGCCCTTACGCTCGTCCAATCATTCCCAAGGCCACCAGACCATTTTGAGAGTTGGGCATTATCCGAAATAGACTTGAATATGTTTTCCAGCGAATCCCCGACCGTAGTAAGATAACAGGAACTTAGCTGTGGGTGTGAGGTACCGGAGTGGAATAATGTGGGGGTTGATGCTACAAAACGGAGAGTGGATAATATATTATAAAATTCTATTGCCTTTTCTTCCTTGTTTTTTTCATTTATTGCAAGGCCCATAGAGACTCTCATCCAGAACCCCTGGGGGGTCTCAATATGTCGGTTAAGTTTTGAGTCGGATATGAAATATCTGTCGTATAATGTCTGCAGACCCATATAATTTATTAGATAATCTCTCTCAATCTCAAGATTTTTTGAGAGTTCTTCAAGATTGAAGGCAAGCAGCTCCTTTGAGAATTTGCCACTATCGGTCCCTATCTTGATCCCTTCTATGAATGCGTTTCGATATGACTGATCGAAATTCCCATATGAGAGAGAGGGCATCACCTCCTTATAGAAAGTTGATAGAAAGAGCCTTGCAGTAACTGGAGAAAATACTGTTGGATCGCGCTCTATGAAAGATCTGCCAGTCATGACGAATAATTTGGATATCTCAGATGTGCTTATTCCATCGTATAAGCCCACTTCACATTGGGTTATGAAGTTCTCAATATCAACAACCCCTTCATACCCATTGATCGCAAAGGATAAGAATCGCTTAAACTTTTCCTCGTTGAAAGGCTCTTTTTTCCCATTTCTTTTAGTTACTTGAAGAGCCTGTTTCTTTATTTTTCCAAGTACCTGCGCCCTCTTCTCTTCCCTTAGGGTGTTATGCCTCTCCCTGTAAAGAATGTACGATTTTGCAACATCATATAGACCCTTTTCCATCAAGGATCTCTCAACCATATCCTGTATGCTTTCTACGTCTGGGACCCGCTCTTCCCCATAGATGGTTGCAACTTTTGACATTACCACCTCTGTAAGCTCGTCAAGTAGAGGCTTGTCGGAATGTCCCCAGACAGCAAGCATTGACTTTTCCATTGCAGACCTTATCTTATCCTGCTTGAATTCAACTACACTGCCATCCCTCTTTTTGACAACTTCGACTCCATCGACTCTAAATACCATAATATCTCCCCATATACTACATCTTGTTTGTTATATATTGATACCACACAAGATATAGTGTGATGAGGATGGCACATATTATAAACCTGCCGCAGTGGTAAAAGTCACCCTAATAAAAGAATGTGGCGTTATTTGCTTCAGTAGGATTTAGGTAAAGCTAGCAGAAAAGTTCATTTTATAAATAGGGGTGCACATGGCGTGCTCAGAACTTCAATAGCGCCTCCACTTTCCCGATGGATTTTAGCCGCTCGCCCCCATCGAGATCAGATAATTCCACAAGAAAAAGAAAAGCTGTGATTGTGCCACGCAGGCTTCGGATCAGCTCTGCTGTTGCCAATGCAGTGCCGCCAGTCGCGAGAAGATCATCAACAATAACAACCTTTTTTCCAGCCTCTATTGCATCTACATGGATCTCCAATGATGCTGTCCCATATTCAAGCCCGTAATCCCTGCTTATCGTCTTGTGAGGCAGCTTCCCTTTCTTCCTTGCAGGCACAAACCCGATGCCTTTTCTATATGCTATGGCTCCGCCAAGGATAAATCCTCTTGCTTCGACACCTATTATATAATCAGTATCATTCGGGACTAGGGCAGTCATCTCGTCTATACACACACCAAACGCCTTTGCGTCACGCAATAGAGGCGTAATGTCCTTAAAAAGGATCCCTTCTTTGGGATAGTTAGGTACGTCTCGTATTTTTGATTTTAAAAATTTAATATTGTCCATATGGAAGCATCTCGAATCTTTTATATATATTAACTTTTCAATATATAGTAGCAAAA
>CAYWXC010000074.1:0-4124 GCA_964462345.1 Microcaldota archaeon
CTGAAGAAGCCAGCACAGAAAAGAAAGAGATGACAACGGAAGAAGCAAAGCCAGCGGAAGGAGGCGGTTCGGAAAAAGAAGAGAGCACTGATGCGACTGCAGAAGAGAAACCTTCGGAGCAGGAAGGAGTAAAAGAAGAAAGCGCTAATGTGGAAAATGGAGGAGCTAAGGAAGGAGAAGAAAGAGATGAGTCTAAAGAAGAGAATGTAGAAGCTTCACAGGAAGCAACGCAGAAACCCCCTGAAGAAGCTTCGGAAGTAACAAGAGAAGAGAAAAAAGAAGAGAGTGGGGAGCCTGAAGAATTAGAAGATATAGTTCCAGAAAAGATAAGTGACGATGAGAATGCCAACCAGGAAAAACAGAAAGGTCCAGGAAGGCCGAAGAATGCTCTTCCGTCATGGCAACCAAATCCCGAAAATAAATATGGGAATCTTCCGAAGATATTGATTATAGTTATAATAGCGGCAATAATAATTTATTATGTTGCAAGCACCATGCAACCGCAGAAAATAATCATAATAAATCAAAGCCAGGGGAATCTTAACCAGATCACCGGATGCACAATAATAACAAAGCCAGGAATATACTATGTGGGTTCTGACATTAATACAGGAATAAACTCTGGAGCCTGCTTGAATGTTGCAAGCAGCAATGTGAAGATAATAGGGAGTGGGAAGAGAGTAGTCGGGAGCGGCCCATTTGTAGGGACACCTCCATTCACATACGGGATATATGTAAACAACGAATCGAATGTCAGCATAAGTAATCTTAATATAACCACATTCTCATACGACCTCTTTGTATCAAACTCAACATATGTCTCGTTCATAAGTGGGGCCGCGCTTAACGGCACAATATCAGGAATAAGCATTATGGACTCGTATCAGAGCCGCATAGCAAATGATGTTATAGCAGGAAGCAGCAGTAAATATGGAGGCATATACTTATTCGGAGGCTCCTTGAACAGAGTACTCAACAACACAATAAAGGACAACTCATATTATGGCGCAGTTATCAACTCAACAGGAAATATATTCCAATTTGATGGATTCCTGACAAATCCTGTGGATCTGAGATGTGAAGGCAGTGCGGGATTCTACCAATCAAACAACTTCACAGGATCGACATGCAGCGTTAATGAGTACTGCAACTTTGCGGCTTGCGGTGAGAAGAATACGCCTTTGGATATGAGAACCATAAAGTTAACACATGAAATAAATGGGTGCGGAGGCATAAGCTCAAGCGGCGCTTATGTTCTTAACGGAAATATAGACGCAAAACAATTCTTATTAAATGGGAACACGAGCCAGACATGTATTGGCATTTACGCAAACCGTGTGATTCTTGACTGCATGTTTCATTACATAACTGGGTCTTCAGGATATGGGATTTTGATAAAACATGCTTCCAACGTAACATTGGAGAACTGCAATGTGTTGAATAGCACATACGGATTTGGAATTCTGAATTCATTCGATTCCGAAATCATAAACGCATCGGTACTCGGCTCCAGATATGGTACATACATCTCCAATTCCAGTACGGGAAGCATATCAAATTCAACTTTCACCAAAGGATCTTCAGGAATATACCTGAATTCATCCGCAGGTTTCCTTTTTGAGAATATTAAATCATTTAACAATTCTTATGGCGCATACATAAACAGCGGGGAGGACAATGCCTTCACAGGAGGCAAGTTAGTATCAAACACAAAAGCAGACCTCTTCTGCAGCATACTCTCGTATAATTCAACGACGAACCTCTTCGAAGGCACGAGCTGTGGAGTGACAGATTGCCAGTGGGGCACAGCATACTGCAAATCATTCATACAGCCCCCAGTTAATATATACCCTGTGACTTCATGCATCTCTATAACCGAACCTGGAAACTACTCCATGTTCTCTGCAATAGAGGCAAGCTCTACCTGCTTTGCGATCAGATCAGGAGACGTCAGGTTTAACTGCAATGGCAACGATATAAACAGCCTCACCGGAAAAGGAAGTGCATTCCTTATTGAGAATACCACCAACGTTTCGATAGAAGGATGTAATGTCAATAACTTTGCTAAAGGAGTAAACATTGAGAATTCCGGCTTTGCGAAAATAAGGAACATGAGCTTCTCAAAGAACAAGATAGGCATATATTCAATAAATAATTCATTCTCGACAATGAGTTCCCTTAACTTTTACAATGTATCTGAAACTGCGATGGTTCTCAACCAAACCAAGTCATCCGTTATCAACAATGTCACTGTGAATGGTATAGGATACAATGGCCTCATGTTAAGAAACTCCTCGTCAAACCTGCTTTATGATAATAATATAGAGTCGATGATATCAAATGGCTTCTCGTTTGTCAATTCCACAAAGAACGTTGTTTTCAACAATTCCGCTTCGCTTAATGGCGTTGATTACTTCTGTTCCGGAAGCAGCATCGGGATAAATAATGAAGAGAATGGAGTGAATTTTGGAACAGGCAAGCAAAACTGCAAGTGGCTCGTCGAGCTTTCCCCTTACCACCAGGAACTGTGTTATTCAATAGATACCCCAACGCAGATAGACCTCTCTGGTGACATGCTATACACATACGGGGCAACATGCTACAATATTTTCAACACAGCGACAGATTCGGGCAGCGGAAGCGTTATAAACTGCAACGGACACACGATCCTTGCAACAAAAGGAGGAACTTTTGTCAATGTAGTTAATGCAACGGATGTCAAGATAGAGAATTGCAACCTCAAGAATTTCACCACTGCGATTGCAAGCACAGGGAATGGCACGATAATCGTAAACAACACAATAACCAATGCCAACCAATCGATAATCGCAATCGACGCGAAGAACCAGACAATAATAAGAAATACCATAATGAATTCATCTTACGGAATATTCTCGCAGGGTGGCGGATTCAGCAACATAGCAGACAATAAGGTTTACTTTACAAACACAAGCATTGAGCTAAGCGGAGGAAGTGAGACGAGGATAATCAACAACACAGCCAAGAATAGCTCGATAGGCCTCTATATGCTTGGATCTGTTCTTGACAGCCTTGAGAAGAACACATTCATAGGAAACAGATATGGGATATATTGTACAGGAGCTGCAACCAATCCATCAAGCACAACCAATTATGACCTTGGTGGGAATGTCTGCTCGATCAATTTCGGATGCGGATGGATGCTAAACTCCCCAGCATGCACACCATAGACAAAGCTTTTTAATGATTTTCAAGATCCTGCTCAGTGGTGCTGGTTGGTCATTTGCTACAGCATTATATGCATTAGTGAACGCAAGATTAGTTAAACCACTACTCGCCATCCTAGCAGCTAAGCTATTTCCGATTATTCCCTCTATTCCACTATTTATTCCTGGCATCAGAGCTCCAGCGGCTCCTCCATATACGATTCCCTGTGCTGAGCTCTGTGCGAGTTGCTGTGGCGTGGCTTGTCCTCCGCTTAACAAATATGTAATTGCAGGATTAAGTGTGCTGCCTATTCCTGCTCCGAGGAGAGAAGAAGTAGCTGCTGCTACTGGAGCTCCAGCTACTAAAATACCACCACCTAACAGCCCTCCCTCTTCCAACCCCATCTTTGCTTCATTCAGAGGGCTTGTTATATAATTGAGGACATCTCCTGAAGTAGAAGGAGTGCCGAGATATTCGTAACCTGCATTTGTCATAGTCTCTGGGAGAGCGTGGCCTTGCAGATAAGATAGCTTGGAGTATTGGTTCTGTATTGCTTTGGCTAGGGCTGGGTTCGTGATAGCTAAGTTATTTATATCTGATTGAGAATATGGATAATTATTAGGGAATTGCCCTCCGGCTGTAGGTGCAGTGCCTGGCGTATAGCCCAGTGGCATTGTAAGCCAGTTGGCAAGGTTTCCTGCGGTTGAGGCAACTTCTGAAGGGATAGACTCATAAAATGCTGGGTTAAACAAAAAGAAAGGTTGATTGTTTGAAGAAGCTTGATTTGTATTTGTATATTGGCTTGTTCCTTGTGTGGTTGTTAGTGGGTACATTTGACCAGTATTCCCTACATTATTCTGCCCAGCAAATTGCGAAGGCGATAGCCCTGCCATTCCTGGCGTGGATAGTGCTGACGATGTATTACTCTGTGCGTTGGA
>CAYWXC010000075.1:0-4040 GCA_964462345.1 Microcaldota archaeon
AGCATGCCTGTTGGAATATCTGCCATCGGAACAACGTCATTAAATAATCACAATACTTATGTGATAACAAATAAGATCTCTGGTTCGATAGATATAAAGGAAATGAATGTATCTTCTGATGCGATAGGACTTAACCTGAAAGGCTTTGGCCTAGGACTTTATAAAGATATTGTAGGATCTGGAGAAGGAAGTTTTCAGCTGAACTCGTTTTTGCTAGGGACATCAACCAAACAGCTTTATTGGGTTCAAAATGTTGCAGAATTCAATACGAGAACTAACACCCTACTTTTTGTCTTGAATGTTTGGGATGGATCCTCACCACAACCACTCGTGATAGATGCAACCCTACCTATGAATTATAAGTTACCTATGAAATTGAACTTATCTTTATCTCTGAAGACCTTTAAAGACGCAGAATATCTTATTTTTAACTACCAGATAAACAATGGCATTATAGACACATATTACACTTATGAGCTTCCCTCAAGTACGTTCATGCTGGTTGCATCAGGATTTACTCCATCCGATCTTGTCGTTTGTGGGCCTTACAATTTCGAGATAGCATACTTCAACAAGATAAATGCTTCGCTTGCGCTATATTATGAAAGTAATGGAAAGACAATTCCTTTTTCTGATATCAATACTATAGATACTTCATCGATCAGAACAGGAGAAAGTGCCGCTAATGTCAATGCTAGCTTGGGATCAAATTCACACATAGATCTTTCAGTGGGAAATCCAACAAATACTTACTTGACTAATTTTAATCCAATTACAAAAAGCTGAAAGGTCCGATAGTATTTAATATGAGAAATTTTCAAGTTTTACATATGACAGTAAGGACCTCATCGAGAAGAGTAATTTTGATCTCAGAAGTAAGAGATTGATACTCTTTCATAAGTGCAAAAATGGGTCAGATATTGCAGTCTCTTCTTAGAGGCCTCGATGAAGAAAAAAGGGAGTGAAATGTTCAAACGACAACTTTCTCCATCACAAAGATATGAAGCGGAAGCAACCCTCCATTTTAAACGCGCAAGAATAGACGCACTTCTTGACAGAGGAACAGCAATTCTTAGAGTTCCAACGTATACTCCAGACTCTCTACTTAAGGGTCTCGATGCCTTAAAGGAAGCTATACGAGTTGAAGAAAATCCTCATAGAGTACATCAGCTCGAGAAGAGATTCGGGCAATTTAGAAAAAGATTAAGATACTAAAATTAATAAATTCTATAATATTATTAGTAATTCTCTAATTATCCAAGAATACTCAAGGTGACAATTTGAACCTTAAACGAAAGACCGAACCAGTTGGACCAGAAGCAGAGCTGAAGAGTGCAGTGCGAGGAAGAAAGCATGCTGCGGTCAATACACTACTTGGTGTTTTTATAGCTACATCAGGTATAACGGGAAGAGCGCACAATTATACCTGGACGCCAACAGATATCTATCTTACAATAGGTGGAGTTGCAACCGCTGCAGTTTATTTTGGTGTTTATCTTGATAAAAATAAAACTGTTCTAGAATCGCTTAAAACCACAAGCAGAAAGAGATAGTGTAATTTCCAATTCCTAAGATACTTTAAGTATTTCTTAAATAATATTAAATTTATATAAAGGTAATATGATTTCAAAGTTAAATCCACGATTTAAAGCGATAGCAGCTACTCTATTTTAGGCCTCAGCATGGTGACTCTCTCTTCTTGTGCGAAGAAAGAAACAAGCATTAAGCATTTGTCTGTAGCTGGTTACTCTGAGAAGGTTGATAGTATGCCTGGGATAATGTCTACTTTCGAATTGTCCGCGGGAACAATTTCTCAGCAGGAGTTCAGATGGTAGGTCCTTCTAATCAGATTTTCCAAGCAAATTTTGTAAATACTGGGAATAAAGCTGTTGCTGTTGCCACTATAGAACGCTCAGGAAAGATAACAAAGCATACTGATACGCATGAGTCAAATGTCTCAAGAGATATTTTCATGACTGGCATAATAGGCGTTCCAAGCTCAAAGTCTGTCATAATCTTGCAGAAGCTAGCCTTAACGGGTGGGAGGATATCACGAATAACCCTAAGAAAAGATTATTCAGGGTTCAGGAAACTTGCCTTTACAAACAACTTCCAACGGATATACGGTAAGTTGCGGTGTATAACTACCTCAGCGGCCTATGAGAAAGGTAACTATTATAAATTGTCTTAAAGCAACTTCTGTCCCTATCGATTCATCTAGTGTGACATGGGCAGTTGGTTCTACCCTCATAACTACAGCAAAAACTCAAATTTTTGGCTCGTCGCGGGTGACTGTTAACAGTCTTAGTTCTTCCGATGGATTTGATGTGTTGATGAGACATTAATTGAGATATATTACTTAATAAATAAGGAGATTTAATGAGAACAATTGGTTTTAGATATAATTCGAGCCAAGCAATGCCAAAATCAGCTATAAGCCCAGATCTTATTAATAGTAGCACTGACAGGCAGATTGTAAATATTGCAAATAAACATATGCGTGATGCTGTATTAGCTCTTAGAAGCAAGAAGAAAAGATGATGAAGAAAGAATGGAACGAACCACTCTTGCAATAAACTTCTTAAGAAGAGCTGCATACCAATACTATGTGCTAAGAGAGTCCAATCTAAAAGATAGCCATATTGCAGCTCAGGCATACCAAGCAGAGATACGTGTAGAAAGATGGCTGAGGCGATTAGCTGGAGCTTCTAGACCGGCAGATTTCAAAGTCTCGCTTATTGATACCGGCCATATATCGATACAACATGATCTTGGGAAAAAGGATCTTGGAGTGCTTAAAAGAATGTAATATACATTATCTAGTAATATATTAGTTATTCTCAAATATTATTTCTCTTAGTGAATTTTGTTCATATTTGCTTTCTAAGATACGATTCAGTTGACCTCACAATTAATCAAAAAGAAAAAGATCGTTCAAAATAAGGCCATTCTTGTGCGATTTTTTGTCGTCGGAAATAGATTTTTCTGGTAAAATAAGGTATTTTTCATCATGTTCCATAACTTTGAAACAGCACTGCATATCTTCCATAAAAATGCAATAAAAAAGGCCTTCAGAGGAAAAGCATTTCTTTTTGAATTGATTTTTGGCTTAAGCAAGATGCCATCACCAAATCAAGGCGTTTTCCATAAATCTGAAACAAGTTACTTTAACCAAACTATTTTTTATTTCAGAAAAATGGAAGATAAAAATTTAAGTAAAATTATCATATATTTCCATAATTATGAAATCTATACTATTACTGTGGATTATTTAATTTGCTTCTTGAATCCAATCCTAAAGTATTCCTTCAAGATTTAACACGCCAATTTTCCATTCCAAGTTCCTGAATATACTTGACATACAGCCACTTCACGTAAGCTTTCATAGCTTGATATCTTTCTTATAGGATATCTTTCCTTTCTCAATTATATTCTCTTTCCAAAAATATCTTAGATATACTTGAATAATTCTATTCTAACTATTAAAAAGTAAATTTCTAAGATTATATATGAATTACTAATATTATCTTAGTTTGGCACATTTGTTTGCTTGGATCCCAACAAGTGACAAATCTGGACTCTCAAATTGTAGCAATGGATATCAAATCAATAAATATGTAATCTTCACAACTCTCCTTCTTTTAAGAGAGATTCATACTTGGATTCTGGAAAGTCAAATGTGGCAAAATAATCCTTTGTTGTTTCAGCCCTTCTGATCAACTCCATGCTGCCGTCTATCTTTTTAAGGAGCTCTGCGCTTCTAAGTTTTCCATTGTAGTTAAAGCCCATAGCATATCCATGCGCTCCGGTATTATGTATTGCAAGAATATCTCCATTCTTAATCTCAGGCAACTGTCTATCTATCGCGAATTTATCATTATTCTCGCACAATGAGCCAACAATATCATATTTGTGGTCATGTGGTGCATCTTCCTTTCCAAGAACTGTGATGTGGTGGTATGCACCATACATTCCAGGACGCATAAGGTTTGCCATGCAAGCATCTACTCCAATGTACTCTTTGTATATGTGCTTTTCGT
>CAYWXC010000076.1:0-3726 GCA_964462345.1 Microcaldota archaeon
TTAGGACCCGTTTCCATAGCGGATGCGAGAGTTCAAATCTCTCCCCCTGCAAATTTAAGGAAAGAAGTTATTTGTAAGCGCTTACTTCTGTTTCTGAGCAAGAACAAATATAAACTTTGATATTGGGTGGGGTGTTGATTTGCATGTGGTCTTCGTGAAGAGATCTAATTCTATACGCTGGATAATGGGAAACAAGATCATTTACAACAAAGAGTGTGGTACTGTAATTGCATTGTATAACAAACATTGGATAATAAACAACTTAGTCGAGAACAATGCCATGGGCTTGAGGTAGCTTGAATATAGATATGGTGATATTCATGATAAAAAAGCAATTAGCACGCTTAGGTTTGGATTGTTAGGCCACATAATCATCTTCCTTATATTAGGATTTACTCTGCTGTTTGTATGACATTATCTGAATTCATTGTTCGGATTAGGTTCCAAGGAGATCTAAACGCTGGCTGCTTACATACATTGCGCACTATAAGGTATAGTTCAAAGCATCTACTTTGACCTAGAATTTTATGTTATTTTCAGTGTTTGAAGTGAAGCTAAAAGTGTATACTTAAGTGTGCATGAACCAAAGCATTATAAATATGATTGGCTATTCATATATTATGAATAAAGGATTTGGAGTAATAAACGCGGTTCGCTTTGTGTTAAACTCCAGAGCATACTTTATTGCATTTTTAGTTATTGCTATCATATCTTTTCTTGGATACTCTTATCTGCTTTCTGATTCTTCATTAAATCTAACACTTCCAAAGATAGCATTTGGACTAAACATTTACTCATTAATTGTATCCTTAGCTATTAGTGTGCTTCTTGGATTATCATTGACTATGAATGCCTTCGCGTTTGTAAATGGAGCCTCGCTTAGCGGAAAAACAGGCTTTGGAGCAGTGATTGCAGCAATAATCCCAGGTGGTCTTTGCTGTACTTCCGTTATACCGTCCGTCTTGGCTGCCTTTGGTGCATCCACCACTACAATAATAGATGTAACTGGTAAGTTCCAAGGTCCGTTTGCTACCTACGAAACGCTCTTAATTGCGTTCTCTATAGGTATTCTCTTTCTGGGCATTTTGTTGGTCTCAAGAAACATTGTAAGATGCTGTATGGTGAAAAGATGAGAAGGAAATGGATATTTGGAATTGTAGTGCTCGCAGCCCTGATGATGGTGATTCTATTGTTTATGAGATACGATTCGTACGGCAAGAGTGCTTTGCAGCAGAATATTACTGTTGGTTCGATCGCTCCAGATTACGGATTTTTTCTAAGCAACGGTTCATATATGAATTTGTCTGTATACAAAGGGCACACGGTGGTGCTTTGGTTCGTAGCTACCTGGTGCTCTTCTTGCGCACAGGGTAATGAGGCGATAAACCAGAACTATGAATTTTTTAAGAAGCGTGGAATTAAGTTTGTTGAGTTGGAACTTTATAAGGACTTAGGATATAGAGGTCAGCCAATAATAGGCTTCGTTAATTCATATGCTCCTAGCGCATACTCGAACGGTACAATAATACCAGCACTTGCAGGTTATAACATGACTGCAGCTTATGACCCAAAAGGCTATTTGGATATATATTACCTTATCTCTCCCAATGGTACCATATTATATATAAGCGGTTCGCCTGAATCAACTCTTTCGCAGTTGGAGGGGGCCATAAACAACACCTTATAGTGGTTGAATGGACAAACTTGAGTTCAAAACATTCTTCTATGCAATAGGCGATTACAGCAGATTCAGCATACTGGGCTATCTTGCAGAGAGAGATCTGAACGTAAGCGAGATAGTAGGTATGACAGGAATCGAACAAAGCAATGTCTCTCACCACCTGCATTGCCTTTTGAATTGCGGATTTGTGAACGTGAGAAAGGTTGGTAAGGAGCGCATTTATGCAATTAATCCGGAAGTGAGACAAACAGTAAATAGCATAATAAGCCACATAGCAGCTTACAAAAAACAGATAATATCATGCGATATAGCAAACAGGGCGTATATTTCCAAGGTGATTAAATAGAAGAATTTGAGTATGTAATACTGGGGCAGGGATCTGCTGCTTTCGCAGCAGCAATAAAAGCGAATAGCATCGGAATTAAAACGGCTATGATAGGTAGCGGTGTCACTAAGGGCGCGGTACTCGGAGGCACTTGCATAAATGTGGGATGTGTGCCTAGCAAAAGGCTCATAACCGTGAGCATGTTTATAGAGGAGCTTCGGAAAAGGCGATACGCCGGATTGGATTATACCATTGGAAAGCCGGACTATGCGAAAATAATCAAAGAGAAGAACAAGATTGTAGATGACCTTAGGGCTGAAAAATACAAGAAGGTATTAGCGGGGATGGAAAACATCACTTTCATAGACGAGATAGGAACGTTCACGGATGCAAACACAGTCATGGCCGGAACGAAGGAGATAAAGTCAAAACACATGCTTATAGCCACCGGAGCAAGAGCTATGATACCCCAAATAAAAGGGATAGAAAAAGTAGATTATCTCACAAATGAAGAAGCCCTGTCGATAGACAAGCTCCCGGAATCGCTCATAGTTGTCGGCGGTAGGGCGCTGGGGCTAGAATTCGCCCAGCTATTTGCCAGATTAGGCGTCAGGGTTACCTTGCTACAGAGGAGCGAGAGGATAATACCGAACTGGGAGCCGGAAATGAGCAGCTACCTGGCCGGATACCTGAAGGAGAGCGGAGTTGATATAGTAACCAATGCAACTTTAGTCGAAATAAGCTCTGGGAACGGATTAAAGCACTTGACGGCCAGAGTCAAGGAAACCGAGACCGTTTTTGATGCAGAAGAGATACTTTTCGCTACCGGGAGAACTGCGAACGTAGAAAAGCTGAACCTTAATGCTGCCGGCATCCAGCTAAACGAGAGAAACTTCATCAAAGTAGATAAGACACTCAAGACGACCGCTGGAAGCATATACGCAGCCGGTGACGTTACTGGAGAACCTATGCTTGAAACCTTGGCTGCGAAGGAAGGCAACATTGCAACCTCCAACATTTTTGAGAACGCTAACAAGATAATAAATATGAATGAAGTACCGAGTGCGATATTTACTTACCCAGAGGCTGCAATGGTCGGCCTGACCGAAGAGCAGGTGATAAAAAACAGGATAAAATGCAGTTGTAGTCCAGTGGAATTTAAGTTTGTGGCAAAAGCAGCAATAATCGGGGATACGCGAGGGCTTGCGAAAATAGTGATAGACAGCGAGACCAAGAGGATACTCGGAGTGCATATCCTAGCACCGCACGCCGCAGACCTCATACATGAAGGTGTGTTGGCAGTCAAATTCGGCTTAACAATAGATGACATAATAGATACCGTACACGTCTTTCCTACGCTTAGCGAAGGATTGAAGTTAGCGGCTCTGGCTTTCTACGAAGATGTTTCTAAGCTTAGCTGCTGCACGGTATAGTTGGTTCAAATTCCGGGAAATCCGAACGCTAACTGCTTATATACCTTGCTCGGCTATAAGTCATGGTTCAGATGAACCCGCTTGGGCCTGGAATCTTATGTTGTTTTTGGTGTGAAATATGGCTAGGAATATAGGCGTGAAACCGCTAGGAAACACTCTCGAACCCGCTAAGGGTTTGAGAGTTCAAATCTCTCCCCCTGCAAATTATGAATTGCTTTCCATGTGATGCTATCAATATTTATCTTTTTCATGAGAATATGTAATGGTGCTGCTTATGGAGATTCTTG
>CAYWXC010000077.1:0-3705 GCA_964462345.1 Microcaldota archaeon
TAGTGTTTCTTAATGTAGAAATTGGGTATTTTTTATCCTCCTGCTTTCTCATCTTTTTATTTACCTTTCTTCCCAATAGTCGTTTCTCTAGAACATCCTTTTTAGTGGTTTTTGGTTCTGTTATCAGAGAAGTCTTAGCGTCGATAACTACTTCTCCTATAGAGATATTGTTTTTGTTTAACAAAGGCACTCTCCAAATATGATATCTATCATCAACTTCTGGTAAACCGTAAGTAATTACATTACTTAATTCTATGTCATCTACATATACTTTGGCTATTTCTTTAGCTTGACTCACACTCTGAACTAAGTAATTTCTTTCTAGTCCAATGTTTGAAATTTTCTTAACCATATAAACACCAATAATGGCTTAAGTAACACTAACAAATACATAGCACCGTAACTATTTTAATCTCACCCAGAAACAGCTTAGGCGTCTTGTATAGCGTAGCCTTAACGCATTTTGTAATAGCTTATACTACGCGAAGATTTAAATCGCTTCTGATGCCTGGAATTTGGTAGAGATCTATTTATCATGTCTACTCTTCTTCGGGACCTTTTCTATGCAGATGGTATATTCCTTGCTAATCACTTAAGGGTTTTTGCCCATTCTGCGAATTCCTTGTGAGGAGAGAATGCGCCTACGTCCATAATCCTTACCTTTGCTCCCTTGAACTCGCCATCTTCGAGCTCTATCTCTTCCTTTATTGTATCCATATCCGCGTAATAGACTTCTACCCAGTGCTCCTTTCCTTTCATGAAATCAGATAGAATCTCAGTATTCATCAGCATAGGAAGGGAGATGAAGAAGAATGCTATACCGTAATGCCAAAATATGGGCTTTCTTCCGGCAGATTCTGTTATTGTAGTCTTTGCCAGCTCCTCTTTGCTGACTTTGTATAATTTGTGTATTATCAATTCCTTTGGCGGCTGATGTGTAACTTCCATACCCTCACCATAGAACTTTGTTTGTTAAGTATTAAGAAGCCTTGGGCCAGTAAAAGATAAATATCAGTAAATATAACCTTACTCTGTGAGTTTTTGACTGCTTATACGGCCTCGGCAATACAGGGATCATCATCCTTGTTGGTAATCGCATTTGTTGCTATAATACTTACTTTTAGGGTTTACAGAAATATGAAGGGAACCAAATTTACGGCAAAAAGGCTCTACCTGCTTCCAGCAACATACATTCTTCTTGCATTATCCTCATTTGCCGTGTACAGCTACAATATTGAAGAGATAATCCTGATGATTATACTGCTTGCAGCCGGGGTCGGATCGGGATTCGTTCTTGGTTCGGCAGAGTTCTTTATGAACGAAGGAAAGACCTTTTACAAGAGATCCCCCGTAATCATAACAATATGGCTGATATCATATCTTGCAAGATTCGGGCTTGCTTATGAATACCCTAATGTAGTTATCATTAATATTGTAGTAGAGGCTGCTCTAGTCTTCACTACAGGGTTGATAATAGGAGAGGCAATCAGCATAAGCAGGAAGTATGAAGAGCATAAGAAAAA
The DNA here is from genome assembly GCA_964462345.1 of Microcaldota archaeon. Taxonomy (GTDB): domain Archaea; phylum Micrarchaeota; class Micrarchaeia; order Micrarchaeales; family CABMGC01; genus JAMCSO01. The sequence continues at coordinate 1,524 of CAYWXC010000077.1, forward strand.
TTCTTCCTGACAAACTACTTCTCAACAAGCTTCTTCGCAGACTCGGTCACCTTGTCCGCTATCTCATTCCCAGCAATGCTTAAGGCCTCGAAGGTAGAGGCACCGAGATGTGGGGTGAGAAGAAGGTTCTGGTGTTTTATCGCGTAATCCACCAGCATATCGCGCTTGGCTGTGAAAGGCTCTTTTGGGAAGACATCTATCGCTGCTCCGGCAATCTTGCCTTCCTTGAGCATTGAGAGTAGTGCGGCTTCGTCGATTATTTCTGCTCGTGAAGTATTTATGAAGAATGCCGTCTTTTTCATCATCCCGAATTCCTTAGCGCCTATCATCTTGTCGGTCTCCTTTGTATGCATAGCATGCAGTGTGATGATATCCGCTTCCTTAAGCAAATCAGTTAAACTTGTTTTCCTGAACTTGCTCACGCTCACATACGGATCGTAGTAGATGATATTCATGCCTAATGCTTCGGCATACTTTGCAACCTCTGCCCCGATCCGCCCAAGGCCTATTATCCCCAGAGTCTTTCCTCCCAGCTGGTGGCCTATAAACTTGTAGCGGTCCCAGCCTCCGCTCTTAATGTGCTCGAATGCCCAGGGAATATTGCGGCATAGGCTTAGCATAAGGGCCATCGTATGCTCGGCTGTGGATTTGGTATGCGCGCCATGTAAATTTATGACCTCTATTCCAAGCGAAGATGCTTTCTTGAGATCTATATGATCCAAGCCAGTTGTTGCTGAGCCTATTATCCTAAGGCGTTTGGCTTTGTCAAGAAGAGCGGCATCAACCTTGGTCTCTATTCTTATTATAAGTATGTCTATCTCTTTTATTGCGGACTCAAGCTCTTCCCGTGTCATCCTCTTAGCTCTGACTTTGCCAAGTTTCTTCAGCTTTGCTATTGCCGCCTTGTCAAAATACTCCGGTTCTGTTACAAGAATGTTAAGCATGCACTTACCTTATGCTCCAGAAGATTTCTGTATCCTTGGATCTGTTGCCTTGATTATCTTTGTTACCGAACTTTTATTAAAGCCTTTGAATCCCTGAGTTCGCTCAAGATTCTCCATGTGGCTTCCTATGGCCCCATTCTTAATGAAGGTTGTATATTGATCTTTTGTTACAGAGCCCTTTGAGAGAAGGATATCCAATCTCTTTTTATTGACTTCCCATCTCTCCCCAACAGTGAATGCCTGCTTCAGGAATTCGAAATATGAGAATGGAGGCATGACCTCGACTCCGAAACCTGGGAGATCTTTCCGCAATCTATCAAAGTCAAATCTTGCTTCCAGATGATGCATTCCTGCCTGAAGGATGCTCTCTCCATGGAGGCCAACCCATAAGCCCACCGTGCCAAGAGTCGTTCTATCTTCTAGTCCATCATGCGCAAAATCCATTCTGGTTTCTTCAGGATAAAGGTCAACATCTGTAAAGACAACGATGTTGCATGTTGGATGCTCCAGGATCTGCGCCCCCCACTTTGCTTCTTCTCCAGCATAGTATCTTTCCCTGCATTTGTAACCCATGCTCTCAAAGATCTTTATCATCGATAGGAAATTAGTTCTTGATGATCTGTAGGTATGATGATCCTGGTTACCCCATCCCAGGCCAAGACGTTCTTGCCTTGATTTTTGTATCTGTCCTGCCTTGTTTCTTCTCTCCCAGTAAAGCCTCTCTGCCCTGAAGAAGGCATCCGATACCCTTGCACTATCCACATTTTTAACTGCTTTTGTAATGGCTTTCTTTGTTTCAGAGAGGCCCTCCTCATCGCTTTCGAAGAAGCGTTTCCTGTTTAAGAAAGAACTAAGCAGAGAGATGTAATTATCAATATCATCCATCTCAATCTCAGAGAAGCCATCATATCCTCTCCGCTCTATTGCAGAAAGGACAAAACCCTTCTCATTGTTTATCGTTGCTTTCCTGAAAGGAGAGAAAGGTTTGCCTTCAACTTTTACCCCTTTGCCAAGAATCTGTAGAAATGAGTCTAGCTCTTCAGGTTTAAGTGCGACTTCCATATCTGCTCTTTTCCAGAGAAGTATGGGAAAGAGATAGGAACTTGGATGTACAAATATGGCATTTCCTTCTTTGCTTTTCTTTTCAACAAAACCCATCCGCTCCAGATCCCGAGTCTTCACGCTGCTTTCTGGAATTGCGATATGATCTACCCAGTTAAAGAAATTGGTAGAGGTTT
>CAYWXC010000078.1:0-3606 GCA_964462345.1 Microcaldota archaeon
GAGAAATTGGTCTCTTCATTTGTGAAATAAGTATTCATGGCCTCGCTAAATCCGTAGCCTATCATTACATCTTTTATCCTCGATATGATTATGCTCTTCTCTTCCAGTGAGCCGGCATCGTAGCTCGGTATCGCGATCTGCTGTATATAATCATAACCATAAGCTATGGCTATGTCTTCAATTATGTCCTGCTCATTGATTACATCAAACCTGTACTCTGGAACATTGAAGAGAATCTTATTGCCCAGAAGCGCAGCCTCGTATCCCATCTTGTTCGCTAAGGATAAGACGTTGTTTGATCCTATGCTAACTCCTATCTCATCTTCGAGCATGGATACTGGGATCTTGAGCTGCTCGCTCTCCATCTTCGGGGAGAGCGTTCCTCCTCCCTTGTAAACAATCTCTATCTTTTCAACGCTGCCCCGCATGTCCATGAAAAGAGAGGCGAGCATGTCTGCAGTCTTGTTAACATAATACTCTGAGTTTCCAGTAATGTCTATGAGAAGGCCTTTTGTTCTGGATGTCACTTTCGTCCTATCTGAGTTTATTATTGGTATTAGCGCAAGCGTTCCTTCCTTGTCCTTCAATACAGGATACAATCTCTTTTTGCCCGAGGGAATTGTATTTCCATACTTAATTCCCTTCTCATTCTTATCCATGATCTCGCTAAACATCTCCACAGAGCTTCCATTCAATGGGATGAACTCTTCATCTGTGTAAGCATCGTATGACAGTGGCCCTGTTATGCTTGAGAGATCATGCATTCCTATTGCTATCTTTCTTCTATCTCTTCCAAACGTATCGCAGAACTTATCCATGAATTTGATCAGGTTCGCAAGGCTTCTTTCATCAAGCTTAAGGTCCTTGACCACCATTCCAGCTATGAATGGTCTTATCTTCTTGACTCTCTCTCCAACATTTATCATGAGCGCAGGCTTATTGCTCTCTATCTTATATCTAAAGTCCTTTGCCCTATGCATGAAGTTCCTGATAGCGCGGCTCATTCCAACAGCATCCAAGAGGTCCGGCCTGTTTGGGGTTATCTCTATCTTTATCTCCTCAGCTCCAAGCTCTTCAACCTCAAATCCCAGCTTCGTTATATGCTCTACAAGCTCCTTGTCATCTATGCTGAATCCCAAGAGCTCCCTCAGGTATTTAATATCAAGAGTTATTGTTGGCATTATCACACCATCTTTCTGGACCTAAGCCATCCCATCCCGCTTCCGTAAAGCTCTGATATGCTAGAAATATTGCTCTCGCGCAGAAGGAGGAATCTTTCAACAGTCACTCCCCAAGCCAGCACCGAGATCTTCTTCCTGCTTATTCCTGTGATCTCTCTTCTGATTATACCCGCGCCTCCAACCTCTATCCACTCCTTGTTTTTCTCTGAGAATACCCTTATCTCTACTCCCGGCTCTACGAATGGAAAGTAAGAAGGCTTGAAGCTTACCTTCATGCCTATGGATCCATATATCTTTATCAGCGTATCAAAGAGGTTTGCAAGGGTGAGTTTCTTTCCTATAATTATCCCATCTGTTTGGTAAAAATCTGCAAGATGCTTGTAATCTATGCTCTCGTTCCTGAATACTCTTCCTAAAGAGAAGAATTTAAGCGGGAGGTTGAAATCGCTTGTTCCTTTCATAACGCTTCCGACTATCTCCTGTATCTGCCTGGAAGAGACGCTTGTCACATGCGTCCTCAACATGGCTTGTTCCGAGGCTTCAACGCTCCAATCCCCTTTCCATCCTCTCTTGTGTTCCTTGCTTATTCTCTTCTGTATCTCTTTTTCTTTCACTTTAAGTATGCTTGGTTTTGAAAGATAAAATGTATCTTGCATCTCTCTTGCGGGATGGTCCTGCGGCATGAAGAGTGAATCGAAGACCCAAAATGATGGCTCCACTATAGGCCCCGATATCTCCTTAAAACCGAGCCCGACATATGCCCTCTTTATCTCATCTGACAAGTTGGTCAATGGATGTTTCAGAGCAGCTTCTGCCTTCTCCACTTCTGTATTGATGTCATATCTCCTGAATCCGCTCTCCTTCCAATTCTTTCCAGCAATGATGCTCTTATTGAGCTGCCCTGTCTTCTCTTTTCTATTTCCTTCTTTAATCTCTGCAATTCCCTTATTGCTGATCTTCACGTGCTCTATATCTTCCTTCTCCCTGATCTGTATGAGGTGCCTTGATTGCAATACGGATATCTTATCATTTAAGGATTCTTCGTGGCTCTTTTTATTTATCACAATCTCATTAAGCATTATCCTATCCTGATCCCCTTCGGATAATGCGGTTCGGCCTTTTTCGGTGATCTTAAGCTTGCCTTCGGATATCTTTGCAAACTCCTTTTTCTTTGCCCACAGAAAACCTATCTGTTCTTCCCTGTCCTTAAGCTCTGCAACGCTTATATCTTCTTTTTCAAGCATCTTAAGCAGTTTCTCTTCTGGGAGGAGAGTCTCTGCATATCTCTTTCCTTCTTCTGTGGCTTCAATCTCTCTTTTTTTTACCTTCTTGACTTCAACTGCTCCTCTCTCTGAAAGATTCTCCAATGCCCAAAGAGTCTCGTCTCTTCCTATCTTGCTTCTTGAGACAAGCTCATCTAAACTCAACATCTCTCCATCTATGAGAACTTCCAATACTCTCTCTTCGTATTTATGCACTCATACACCGTCATCTTACACTAACTTTATTGTATAAATAAAGAACAATTAAAAATGCAATTGCGATAATCGCTATGTAGATTAGCGCTGCATACGATTCATATATGCCTGAGAAAAAGTTCACAATCTCTTCCTGCGGAGACTCTGAAAGAACATAAGAAAATGAGAACTTAGAAAGCGGTTCCCCAAGGTACCATGAGAATGCCGTATCATTCTCGAATGTTCCAAGGAAGGTTGACTGCGGGCTATCTGGCAATGGGTAAACTGAGACGAGGCCTGCTCCCTTGGGAATTATTATGTTAAGCCTCGCGTTTTGCGGCAGTGCCTCTCCGCTTGCTGTATTTACAAAATTGAAAACGGCATCGTTGAAAGTGTACTCAAATTTCCTTGGCCCTATGCTGCTTACTGTTGTTACATTATATACATAATAATCCATGGTGAGGTACGCCGTCGCCCCATTTTCGGTGTATCTTAGTGGTCCTGGAAGGAAAGTGAATGAATGTATGCTTGATTTCGGATTGATTATATGTTCCTGTATGCCGCTTATCTGCAGCGCCGCTTCCCAATCTCCTATTGTTGGATTCACTGCAGCCCTGTCTTGAATGTACTGCTGCTCAGAAGAGTTGCTTATGAATAAGTTTATGGTATCTATAACATGTGCTGTATTATTTGGCAGCAATATGACTGTTGTATTTGTCGTTGTCACCATGAAGTAAGCATGCACCTGCGTCATTGCAGATACGGAAAAGAGCAAAGCGAGTACAATGAGTAAGATTCTCATCTATTCACGGATCATCTACTTACTATATAATTTATAAAAAGATACCTATAAATAGATTGCATAGATAACTTCTCTTCTCTGAAATAAGCCGAAAGCTATCTCTTATCTTTTTGTAAGGCTGACTTGCACTCTCCTATCTGGGCCCGTAGTAAATGCCTTTGATATG
>CAYWXC010000079.1:0-3588 GCA_964462345.1 Microcaldota archaeon
ATGTTGGCATATACACTCTTGATGAGCTTGCGCCAACTTATAGCTCAGCAAATGCAATGTCCGATTCTATCGAAGCTGAAGTAAGAAGGTTGCTCGAAGATTCAAAGCTGCCCTTAGTTCTTGGAGGAGAGCATAGCGTTTCAATAGGCGCGATACGTGCTGTGGCAAAAAGGGAGAAGGAGTTCAGCGTACTTCAATTCGATGCACATTCAGATTATAGGGATGAGTACATGGGCAGCAAGTACAGCCACGCATGCGTCATGGCTAGGGCTCTCGAAAGCTCTGGAAGCTGTTATGGCGTTGGTATAAGGAGCACAGATGACGAGAGTGGAAGGAAGTATGCAAAGCACATGCTTTACCGGAAGGATATGCACCACATGCGCATGGACGATATAATAAATACTATCGACAAAAATACGCGGAAGAAGGTGTACATAACAATAGATGCAGATGTTCTTGATCCAAGCCAGATGCCCAGCGTTGGGACTCCTGAACCAGATGGCCTCACATTCTATGAATTGACAACAATACTTCGCGAGATCCTAAAGAGAAAAGAGCTCGTAGCTATCGATTTCAATGAGCTTGCGCCGATACCTGGGATGGTTGCGCCAAATTACCTGATCGCGAAGTTGATTTACCTTACGATAGGGTACAACTTTTACAAATCCTGATCTTACGCCTCTTATCAAAAGGCGCTATCTCATCTGAGGATTACCTGATTGCAGCCCGCAACCTGTCCAATCTGCCCGCTCACAAGTAACTTTAGATAACCTATTATAGGAACATGGGCTAGCACATAACCTACAACATCAGCTGAGTTTGTGGGATAAACTCCAAATTGCACATCGAGAACTGGATTGTTATCTCCTTTTGTGAGCAGATAATAACTGCCATTCACTCTTATTGCTGCATAAAGCCTATGTATTATATCCTCCAATGGGACAAGGTCATGGGATGTCGTTCTATAAACTATGATCGGGTTGCTGTAATTCTCGATTATTGTCCTGTTTGCTATGCTTATGCTGGATGTGTATACGATATTCTCCGTGAGATTGTTAATCCTCATTTTCCCTATAGAATAATTATACTTTATCAGGTTATTGTACTGTGATTGTGGCACAACGCACTTGTAGAAGAGATAGTCTTCTCCTATGCTTGAAAATTTGGCAAGGCAGAGCTGGTTGTAAAGGGCTATACTGCTCTCATTTGTGACTACAAAAGAGGTATTGATATCCGATTTATTGTTAATATAAGGATAAAATATCAGGAATTCACTACTCATATTGCTCTCCATTGCATTGAAGGCCAGGCTGCTAACATCCACTATCGGGATATGGTTTGTGCTAAGAAAGCTTGTGATGTTGCCGGTCCCCTTTAAGACAACCATATCTCCCCTATGCAGCGTTGGGAGCATGCTGCAACTTGCAACAGTATCTATGGGGTTCCGCGTTCCAAGAATAAATATCAATATTATATATATCAGAACAACGGCGAGAAGCGCTATGCCTATTTCTATCACTGTTTTCTTTGCTCCTTCTTCCTTGACACTTTCTCCAAAGTCCATTACAAGTACCGCAACCAAAAGAATTATCGAGGCTAGCCCTATTATTGGATTATTATAAAATGCGTATGATACTATTGATAAAAAGAGAAGCAAATACAGTAGCCATGTGATCTTATTCTGACTCCTTTTGGGCTTTGACCTTGGTTTTTCATTTCTGCTCTTCAACAAAACACCGAATTACGCTTTTCGCGGCGTGCTTTTCTTTACCATGCTTGCTATCTCAACCCCAACGGCCTTTGACTCTTCGTTGGATTTTACCACTCCAATAGCAGCATCGGCATTCACTATCAAGGAATCATTATGGCTAACGACGATGAACTGCGAATTCTTGCTCATCTCCTTAATCAGGAATGATAGCTTCTTCGAATTCTCCTTGTCGAGAGCAGAGTCGACTTCATCGAATACGTATATCTGGGATGGCTTGCACATATGTATCGCGAAGAGAAGTATGAGTGATACAAGGGATTTCTCGCCACCAGACATTGAATGCAGGAGCTTTTCCTTCTTTCCCTCAATTATCTTCACTTCCAGCCCGCTTGAAAATGGATCCTTCTCATTGTTTAGTATTATAGAGGCCTTCCCTGTGAATATGTATCCAAACAGATTCGAGAAGTTCTTATTCACAGCCGTGAATGTGCTCATAAATGTCTCGAGCTTCTTTGAATCGATCTCTTCAATCATCCTCATTACTGCATTTCTCTCATAGCCAAGGGTCTCTATCCTAGACTTCGCTTCCTCAACATCCTTGCTCTTCTCAAGATATATCTCCGGAGCTTTAAGATTTACATTTCCCAAATCCGTAATCCTTGCAGCTAAGACCGAAGCCTCCTTCTCCATCTCTTCAAGTTTGTTCTCTATTATCTCTGTATTTGGATACACTGTAAGCTCTGCTTTCAGGTCATTCAACCTCACTTCCAGCTGGCCCATTTCTATCCTTATCTCATTAATGGCCCTCTCGGCAACTGAGCTCTCTGCGGAGAGTGAGCCTTTCCTGGAGCTTGATTCCCCTATCTCTGCATCTATCTTATTCAATTCCTCGTAAACCTTTTTGCCAGACTCGCTTCCGCTTGCTATAGTCTCTTCTATCTCTTTCATGCGCTTCTCAAGCTCAGACTTCCTAGCACTCTTTTCTTTTATTATACTCTTGAATTTCTTCGCGTTTTCCTCGCTCATTTCTGACTGTTTCTTGATCTCTTCAAGCCTCTCCTTTAGCAACTCATTCTCCTTTCTCAGCTCTGCAGCCTTTATCTTTAACTCCTCAAGCTCCTTCCTTAATTTCTTTTCCTTCTCTACTAACTCTTTCCTCGCTCCTTTCTTATTAAGTTCCCTTGAGCTCTCTAGCATCTCATTGTATAACTTTTGCAAGGCCTTCTTCGAATTCTCCATCTTCTCATTAAGCATTCTTCTCTCTCCAAGGAGCGAATCCCTGCTGTCTCCAATGCTTCTAAGTTTGGATTCAAGCGCCTTGATTCCCGCTTCCATTTTGTCAGCGTTATCTTCACGCCTCTCCTCTTCCGAATCTAGGTAATTGACCTCTCTCCTGCATGAGCTGATCTCCATCTCAAAAGTGGCTATGCTCTTTCTTATTGATAGTAATCTGGCTTCTGCATCAGATATGCTTCTTCTTATTCTATCTTTCTCTTCAGACAAGTGCATTATGTCCGATTCGATCACTGCTATTGAGACTCTTCTTCTCTGAGATCCTCCAGAGACGACTCCTGATTGTTCGACAAGGTCTCCGGAAAGGGTAACGTATCTCTTCTTCCCGATTCCCATCTTCTTAGAATCCTCTATGTCATCTATCAGGGAAGTATTTCCGAAAATGTAATGGAATACCTTCTCATAATACTTGTCGAAGGCCACCATCCCGACTATAGATCTATTATCGATCTTTTCTCTTCTGGTATCTACATTAAGTTCATTTATCGGTATGAATGTGGCTCGTCCGAGATTGTTTCTCTTCATGTGCTCTATTATTGCCTTCGCGTTGCTTATGGAATCAACAACAAGGTAATCGAACCTGC
>CAYWXC010000080.1:0-3584 GCA_964462345.1 Microcaldota archaeon
AAAAAGGAGGAACATTATTTACAGAGACTATTGCTCCAGATCCAAGAGAGCTTGAAAAAGTGCTTAGAAACTCTGATCTTTATATTGAGTCCAGAAAGGCAGCGCGAGATATTAGGATGTGATAATTAGATCTCGCGATCTTCGCCTATCTGTCTTTTGAAGCGTTGTTAGACTTCAGCGCGTTTCTTGTTGCAAGCGATCTCCCAAATCTTTCAGCGGCCATCTCAAGAGCTTCGGCTCTTCCCAATGCTTTATATAATGTTGATCCTATCGCTGCAACGCCATGAGCCTCTAGAACTACTATGGTAGAGCCTTTACCGAATTCAGCTGCCACAGATTCTGCGAGTTCTTCAGATCCATTCTTCAGCCTGCCTACGGCGCCAACTTTGCCCACATAGTACTCTGGCTCTTCCATGCTATTGAGAGCTTTATTAAGGCCAAAAAGACCGCTTTCAAGCCTCTTCTTCTCTTCAAGTCCATTCTCCATAAATGCATCAAACAATGAAAGAGTATGGATTGGATGAGGATGCACTAACGCATGCACCTCTGGCATTAATTTATATGTTGCAGCGTGCATCTTCCATTCCGATGAAGGTTTTGCATTCCCCCAGATTGCTTTCCCATCAAGAGTTATTAGAGAGAGATCTTCCACAGTGAGATTAATTTTGTCTCCGGAGAGAATATCATCTTTCTTTGAAGCGCCACCGGGAGTGATGAGAATAGAGCCATCGCTTAGCCTTACACTTATGTTTCCAGAAAAGGTATCTATCATACGGTGATAATAAAGCCTTTTCACAACATCGAGAATGGCTCTTCCAGCACGCCCTATTTCTTTATCATCATACATGGAATCTTCCCCATTTTATATTTGACAATGTTTATTATATGATTATTGTTGAATGGTTATTGGTTATATTATGTCTGCAGTCTCTACTAATGTTATCCCCATAAAATGGAACGACGCGACGGAAGAAATCGTATGGCTCGATAATTCACAGATTCCGTGGGAAGAAAAGTATATCTCTTCCAGAGATCTCCGAAGATTGATTAAGGCGATACAGAGCTTAGAGATACGTGGAGCCCCAATTCTTGGAGAAGCTGGAGCATATGGCACAGCAATGATAGTGAATAACTCGTTGAATTCAAATAATGATATACTTCAGAATGTGGTGCAGAAAGGAGATATCCTGGCAGCATCAAGACCTACGGCAGTAAATCTTGGTTGGGGAGTAAAGATGATACAAGATTCAGTAAAAAAAGCAATTGATGAAGGGAAAAACCCAAGTGAGGTCAAGAAAATTGCATTGGATTCTGCAAAGAAGATACAAGAAAATAACATAAAAGCGACGTATGAGATAGGAGAAAATGGAAAAGAATTGATACACGATGGAGATGTTATAATGACAGTGTGCAATGCCGGAACGCTGGCGTGCGATGGCTTGGGAACCTCTACAGCGCCATTAAGGGCAGCGTGGGTTGCTGGTATACAATTCAGAGTTCTTGCAACTTATACTGCGCCATTATATCAGGGCGCCAGGCTGACTGCTTGGGAATTACATAAAGACAACATACCCGTACAAGTAATAACAGATAACATGGCAGGGCATCTGATGAGGGAAGAAAAGGCAACGGCAGTTTGGGCGGGTGCGGACAGGATACTTGGCAATTCTTCAGATGAAAGCGGAACTGTTTATAATAAAATAGGAACATTTGGGCTGGCGCTGATGGCAAAGGAACTTGGAGTCAAGATGTATGTAGCAGCACCAACATCGACAATAGATCCAAGCAGCAAAGTAGCGGATGTAAGAATAGAACAAAGGAAGGCTTCAGAAGTTGAAACTCTGTTTGGAAGTACAACCATAGTACCTAAGGGAGTTGGAGTCCTTAATCCCGCATTTGACAGAACTCCACCAGAATATGTCTCTGCAATAATCACAGAGATAGGTATTGTAAGAGAGCCTTATGCTGAGTCCATACCAGATTTGCTGAAGGATCCTAAGAGTATGATTAAATTGATATAGAGAAAACAGAGTGGCAAGTTTATTAGGTATTAAGACGGAGAATAAATTAAGATATTAGATGATTTTATGGAGGCAGAGATAGGAATAATAGGTGGATCGGGATTTTATTCGCTTCTTGAAGATAGTGAGAAGATTGATGTTGAGACAGCTTATGGAAAACCAAGCGACTCCATCTCGATAGGAAAGGTTGCAGGAAAGAAAGTGGCATTTATACCAAGGCATGGAAGCAAGCATGCTTTCCCTCCACACAAGGTTCCATACAAGGCAAACATAGAAGCGCTCTATGATCTTGGCGTAAGGAGAATTATAGGGACAAATGCAGTTGGATCTTTGGTTGAGGAATATGCCCCAGGAGACTTTGTCTTCTTTGACCAGTTTGTTAATATGACACATGGAAGGGATGACACATTCTTCCATTCAAGCCCTGTTGTGCATGTTAGTGCCGCAGATCCATACTGTCCGGAGATGAGGAAAGATGCATACTCGACAGCAGATAGAATGGGCTTGAAGGCACATCGAGATGGAACTGTTGTTGTCATTAATGGACCTAGATTCTCAAGCAGGGCCGAGTCCAGATTCTTCAGCAGGCAGGGGTTCCATGTTATTAATATGACACAGTATCCAGAAGTTATGCTTGCGCGTGAGAAGAGGATGTGCTACCTCGGAATAGGCATAGTCACAGATTATGATGCAGGGCTCGAGAATAGAGATGATATTAAAGCAGTTAGCGCAGAGGAAGTTGGAAAGGTATTTGCGAAAGGGATAGGAGATGCGAAGAAGCTTGTCCTTGATTTAATACCTAGAATAAATGATAATAGAGGGTGTGGATGCGCAACAGCCCTTGAGGGAGCAGTGATTGCTGGGCATTGAACTTAGACCCTGCATCGGTAAAGCTTTACTCCAGCAGATAAACTCCATACAACATTAAATAAGAATCCCAAGAAGTATATCAGACTCCCTATGGTAGAAAAGAGAAGAAATATTGGCATAGTAAGTAGACCAGCGATGATCCCAACCCTGCCAGTAAAACGCCCGAATTCTTTTGAATTGAGCATAACATATGCAATTAGTATCTCAGCTAGGCTCAATGGAAGTTGAGCCAACATTCCCCCGATATTTCCTAAGCTTAATGCAAGGTTTGCTGCAGCGAGATACGCAGATTGTGATAATTGATTTGCAGAGAGATACGAATTGGCTATTGAAAGTATGGTAAAGTGAAGAGGTATATCTGTCGCGAGATCTATGGCTACAGCAGCGATTATTAAAGAAAGGGATAGAAGCGCGAGATATCCTCTTCGTTCTCTGAAAAGGAGATATAGAGATGCGAATGAAATAATGTAAAGGATGTCATTGATTCCGAGCAAGCCAAAAAAGAGGATATTGAAGTTCGAGAGAGAGTGAATAGCCTTAAGCACAGATGAGATATCAGAGCCTAAAAGTATTGGGGTTAATATGGCAAGCAATGGCAATATCGCAAGAAGTATTATGCCTATCAAAATGAGGGATATACCGCCTATTCTAAATGCCTGGGCCTGTCTTTGATAACTCTTGGCCATGTTTATC
>CAYWXC010000081.1:0-3531 GCA_964462345.1 Microcaldota archaeon
AAGGAGAGAATACCTTGCACATTCATAACCTTTGATGAACACAGGACCTCTTTGCTTGAAAATGTAAGGAGTGCATTCTCCGATTTTGATGATGTGGAAGAGCTAATCTCGAAGAATATAATAACAGTATCAGAACAGCGTCTTCTTGAGTCGTATGGCACGCGTGAGAACTTCGAAGCGTTCATAGCAGGTTTGAACAAAACAATAAGATTGAACAATTCACAGTTGGTTGTAGTTGATTCCATATCTCCAATCAGGCCATTGTTTGATGATGATAGGATAGTCACAAGAGCAATAAACTTTCTAGCAGAGAATTTCAGAAACCTTGGAGTCACAGCATTCTTTACGCATGAAATATACAATGCAAGAACGGTCATAGACGACCTTCTCGGCACATACATGTTTGATGGCCTTGTCAAGCTCAACACGCTTGGAGAAGAAGGCAGTTTTCAATTCCTGATAAGAGTTGTTAAGATGAGAGGCACTGATCACAGCAATATATCCATGCCTTACGAAATCACCCCTAATGGGATAAATGTCTTCAGATGACATTGAGTGGGAGCAATGAAGAGAGATAATGACCGATTCTTAAGGAAGATAGTAGTACCAGCATTCTTTACAGCGTTTGCAGCGGCTCTTCTTGTCTTTGCGCTGAGATACATGAACTTCAACCTCAGATACGGAGTCGGTTCCTCTGAGATAATCTTTGCCTCGTTTGGGTCCAGCTTATTCCTTTTATTTATGGCTCCGAAATCAAAAACTGCTTCGGTAAGAAAGTTTGTAAAGAGCTACCTGCTGGCGAGCCTGATAGGTGTTGCAGGTAGCTCAATGTTATCGTATCTTCCACTTTTCTTGGTTGCTGGAATAATAATATTTGTGGCTTCGATAGTGCTATTTGTTACGGATAGCGTGCATCCTCCAGCTATAGCAATAGCGTTTGCATTCATACTTTTCAGGATAGATGCCTATGGGATGGTGATAGTTGCTTTGGCAGCATTTCTCATACTTCTTCTTAAGCTCTTCTTTGACCGGTTTGTATATCCTTTTGAAAATAGATGATTGGCATGAAGATCGTTGAGGAATTCAAGACATTTATAAACAGGGGAAATGCGGTCGATATGGCAATAGCGGTGATAATGGGAGTCGCGCTTAATAATGTAGTGAGCGGCCTTGTAACGAATATAATTACGCCGCTTATAGGAATACCTGGCCATATCGACTTTTCAAGTATGAAGTTTGCCATAAACGGGAGCGCATTCACATACGGTAGCTTCATCAATGCTGTGATAAATTTTGTGGTCGTATCTTTTGTCGTTTTCTTTTTCATAGTCAAGCCAATGGCTGGGCTGCAGAAGAAGAAAGCTGAGGAGAAACCATCTACGAAGACCTGTCCAGAATGCCTCTCTCAGATACCCATAAATGCGAGAAGATGCGCATACTGTACGTCACTCCTTGAAAAGTAAGTGGACTCTGCGGGATTTTCGAGTTTTGCAGTGTTGCTGCAAAATTTATTCGAACCCGCGGCTTCCTGCATGCCATGCAGGCGCGCTACCACTGCGCCAAGAGCCCACAAAAGTATATCTACAGATAAGAATTTATATTGCCAGCAGGAAAGACTGCAAGGATTATGCCGGCGAGATAAATAGTATGTTGCCCCCTCTTAGAAGGATTGTACCCAACTTTGTCCTAAGGTCGCCGTCATCAAGCTCTTCCGCGCTATCAAGAACTATGTTCATGTGAGCATCGAAAGAAGTCACTTTTCCCCGTATGTCGGTACCGTTCTTCAATCTGATCAGGACCTGTTGGCCTATTGCCTTGTTGAGTAAATCGAAAGGCCTTTCTTGTGTCATCGCTTCACCAATTAAACTTGAGAATTAATCTTTAAATAAGTCTTAAAACGTTTATTTATTTTTCTTTACCTTTGAAGTATCCTCATTCTTCATTGCCAGCTTTACAGATCCCGTACCAAGCGGTATTAGCTTTCCAACAAGAATGTTTTCTGTGACCCCGCTCATAGGATCCACTTCGCCGAACGCCGCTGCGTTTATTAGATGCTTGACTGTCTCTTCATAAGCTGCGCGGGCCAGAACGGAATTCTTCTGTCCTGAAAGGCCATGTCTACCTATCCCCTTGATTGTACCGCTCGATGTCATGGC
Organism: Microcaldota archaeon; assembly: GCA_964462345.1. GTDB lineage: Archaea > Micrarchaeota > Micrarchaeia > Micrarchaeales > CABMGC01 > JAMCSO01. The sequence goes on from CAYWXC010000081.1 coordinate 2,157, forward strand.
ATCAGCTATAAGCAGAAGGTGCCTGTGATCAACAGTTATTGATTGCTCTGATAATGTTGCCATCAATTCCTTTGCAAGAGTATATCTTGCGGCTTCTATGCCAAACTGTTTGTACATTGCAAATACATCATTAGTGTAGAGCCGGTATTTATCTACTCCTGCAACATCCATTATTGGACCTGTATTGTTTCCTGCAGCTATGATGAAGTATTCTCCGGTCTTTTTGTCCTGCTGTATAATCGCTTTTCCTACACCTTCTATTCCGCTTACCACAGCCTTCATCATCCTTACTCCCGTATTCCTTATTATCTTCATGTTTGAAGTCTGTAACTTGACTGTTACTGCGTCTTCTTCTGCTTCTGCATCTATTTCAAAAAGTTTTTCGATCTTTGATGCAATCTGCTTTGGAGTGAGACCTGCGGCATCCAATTCCTGACTGTTTAAGAAGAATTTGATCCTTTTCTTTGGAAAGTTCTCTACAAACCTCCTCACTATGTTCTGCATCTTTACTTCGTTTATCTTTTTTGCTATTGTTTCTACCTTGTCGAAGTCCTTTTTCGCGCCTTCTTCGATATAGATGTATGTTATTGGAGTTGTTGGCCTCTTTTTGGCATCTACAAGCTCTGCCAGCCTTGGAAGTCCAGAAGTAGTTACCGTTGCTTCTATACCTGCAAAGTGGAACAGCCTCAGAATCATTTGTGTTCCTGGTTCACCTACTGACTGTGCTGCAATCATGCCTACAGGTTCCCCATATTGGACATTATAATTATTTGATTTTCTTGCCATTTAATCACTCGCTCTCTTTTTCTTCTAACTCCACAAACTGCGAATTTACTGGATTTATAACGTCCCCACCATAAACCGTCTGTACAAGGTTGTTGTTTGCATCCCTTACGCTCTCGTCAGACTTTACATAGAAGTCTTGTAGAGCATTTGAAAGACGCCTGTAGAGATAACCGCTTCTTGTGATAAGAAGATACTTGTAAACTTCAGATACTCTTGATCCGACTCCGTGCATGAATAGATCTATAGGGGAGAGACCCATATAGAAGTTCGTAGTTACGAAACCGTGCGCAGTAGGGCCTATGTCGTTTGGAGATATATGTGGCAATACTCTGCCAGTATAGTATCCTCTCTTTATTCTGCCACCGCTGAGAGTAGCCTGCTGGCCCAAGAACATACTCATCTGTTCAAGATTTAGCATATTTCCTCTTGATCCTGCAAATGTCATCTGCATGGCGCTGTTTGTAGGATCCTCGTTCTTTGATAGAGAGACTTCGGCCTTGCTTCTTGCGACGTTGAGTTCTGCGATGATCATCCTTTCGAGAGATTCACGCATTGTGTATCCAAGAAGAGATTCGAGCTTCTTGCCCTT
>CAYWXC010000082.1:0-3517 GCA_964462345.1 Microcaldota archaeon
CCAGAAGGCCAACAGCCATTATAGTTTATGACTTCGGCGAGATTTGGTATTACAAAGAAGTTAGGATCGTAATGCGGGCAGGTTGTGGGGTCTCCATTAATGCAGGAAGTTGAACCGAATGGCTTATAGTATAAGGCCATAGATGGAATTAGGCTCGCACCTATTGGTTTAAGAGACGGGCTGGTCAGCGAAGTATACTCAAAAACAAATAAGATAGGATAGATTATAACCATGACTATACTTATGGCCATTAATAATCCACCAACTTTCCGAGTCAAAAATGATGAATGTAATATTATGCCTCCAGCCAATAGGTAAGGCCAGATGTATATGAATAAGAGAATGAAGAGAAGGATAAAGGTAGAAAGATAAAATAGCAAAAATGCCTGAACCTCTATCATTTTTGTGCCTCTCAGCATCATGTAATAACCAACAAATGGCTTGTAGGTGTAGATGCTTTCCCATGCAAAGCCTTCGCTTGGTATTATACAGCTGAATGGTGCAATTGGCTCACATATCCCAATTTTGGCGGTGAAGGCACGTAGAAATGCCATGTAGTTCTCGAAGATATAAAGAGAGTTAATGTTGGCTGCTGTCTGATTTGTGATGTTTGCATTTAAAACATAAGCAGCAGACAAGCCATAATCAATGTTGGTTGCGAGATCAACACTGCCAGAAGTAGCGGCGGCTTTGGCATTTGGTATCTCGATGTTACAGATTGTATTTGAAGGTGCGCCGCTCAGTATGTTCAATTGCGATCCTTTCAGGTAAGTATTGCATATTTTCAATAAATCGCTTGGAGAGATAGAATATAGGTTTGATACAGGCGTTGTGCCGAACGTGTATAAGACACCTATTATTATTACAACTATAACTGTTAGTCCTATGATCTGGCCGAATTCGTTTATTGCATTTGCCTTTACTCTTTTGTTTCCCAAAACAGAGCCAATTAGATAATACATGCTGACTAGTGATGCGCTTGCCATTATTGCAACCATTATCACTGGAAGCCAATTCTGGAAAGCAGAATAAGGAGTGAATATACCTTGGGCTAACACGACTGAAGGAATAAGTGCAAATAGGAGTAAGATGCTTTTCATGTTTATCAGCCCCAAAATGGGCCTATCCCCATTATTCTAGAAATTGCCCCGAGACCACCAGCAAGGCCTTGTACAAAGCCAAGAGTTATTGCAAAATCCAATCCAAGAAGCACTATTCCTTGGAATAGATATTCTGCTACGCTGAAACTTGCTTTCTGCATGGCTATTGGCATTGTAAAGAGAGAGCCTATGCTGAGTGGCGAACCTGATCCGAAAATATTGGCAAAGAATGAAACTGCGTTTCCGTAACCAGTCGTTTGCCAACCGCCATTGGTCGAGAACAGAAAACTTGTGGGAAGAGATGTTAAGGTATCAGTCTTAATGTAGGTTGTATAATAAGGGTTGCATATGTTTGTGTTTTGGCAGTACATCCAATTAGTTATTGCGCTGTTCAGCACTATTGTTAATGGGAAGACAAAGTAAATACCTATGCTTATTGCTAAAAGAATGTTTGCAGATTCCCTTAGCCTTGGGCCAGTGAAGGATAGCGACCTTAGAATTATGGAAATTGGGATTAATACAGTCAATGCGGTTGCTGCGATCAGGGGCAAAAGCATGTATATTAAAAGGAGCATGCCGAAGGTTGCAGTTACAAGGCCCATCATCGTGCCAGCATAGATATCAGCATAAGAATAAAAAAGATTAGGGAGATTATGCGAGAATGAAAGTTGGCTTCTCCCTGAGATCTGTTGGAGATTCTGGATTAGGAAATCCTGAGTAAGTATATCAGATGCAGTGCTGGCCAGTAGAACATCTATTGTATCTGTGAATAGAGTTGTTGTCAGTTTTTGGCCCTGCACAAAGAGGAGCGATGAGATGTAACTCTCTGAGAATTGAATAGGATCGTATGATTTAGAGGAGCTATATGTTAACGAAGACACTACAGAGCAGGATAATGTTGAAAAAGTTATGAGCATGACTATCAGGAGTATACTTACGATTCCCTGCACGGCTTCGTATCTTACAACACCTCTTAATTTTTCCCTATTTGTGAATGGAAGTATGCCACTTAAGGCATAGAGTAATGCTCCAATCATCATCGTTGCCATCACGACTAGAACGCTGATGCTAATCCAGTCATTTCTATTTATTGTGCCGAAATTACAGCTTTGCTGAAAAACATTTGTGGTTAATGAAGCCCAGAACATCAAACTAACCTCAGCTTTTTACCTATGCTGGTCACTACCCCAGTTGAGCTGCCAAGCATTCTCGCTATCGTGTCCATTATTGGTATCGCTATTGCAAGATCCATTATAAATAAAACAAATTGAACTACCAACGGAACTGTATTGTATACAAGATCGTTTAGCGTGGGATATATTGAATATAGGGCGTTAAAGCCATATGAGATAAAAGTATCTGAGATGCTGCTGGCGATTCCACTTAAGATGTTTTTGACCCCATTTAGAACAGTACATATTATTCCAGAGCTGCATACAGGGTTTGGGGCAGGCGGTGTATTTTGGAAGGCGCTATCGATAACGTTTGTAACAGGAGCATTAAGAAGAACGAGGAGCGAAGGATATATTATGGCGAGACCTATTCCGATCGCGATAAGTACTCCGCCCACCCCGCGAACGAATGGAAATGACCTGAGTATTAGACCCATAGGTATCACTAGAAGCAGGCCGATCTTTACAATGTAAGGCAAGAGAGCTATTTCGCTACCTATCATTAATGATATCGGGAACAATACTATAACTATCGTATCGGAGAGTATTGACTCGTAATTTCTTACAGTGATGCTATATGGCGTAAGCATCTCGTTTGTAGGACCTGCAGGAGAGAATGCAACTCCAGTTATCAAGTAAGGAAGTGGAATGCCATCAGGATACGGAACTGGGGGAGTGGGGTCGTAATACTCAATCGTCAAGGAAGTTAATGCTCCTATACCTATACTAAGCTTAGCTACAGAATCGTAAGCGCATGCTATGCTGTTATTTACTCCTGATAGATATATCTCACCAGAGTTTACTAGACCTGCGAGGTTTGATGCATACGAATTTGAGGAAGACTGCCCGCTTATTATTACGGCCATGCTGCTCATAAATAGCAATATCGAGAAAATGCTTGCTATAAGGATCATTGTTTTTGCTATCTCATAATATTCCCTTTCCATCCATCCTTTAAGCCCTGCTCCAGAAAAGATCCTGCTCAATATGTATCCTATCGCAACAACGTCTATGGAAAGGGTTAATGCTATCATGGATACAGCTATGGCTTCACTGTACACTGATCCAGGTATTGTTATTGTTGTTGATATTTGTGGCGGCACTATAGGACATGATGTTGCAGCGTGAGCCATGCTTGACAGTAAGGCAATTAGAACCAGGAAAATGCAGACTTTATTAAGAGCCATTTCGTGACATCCTCCAACGACTAAAGGCCGTTGGCTTCCCCTGCGTTTGCAGGGTCTG
>CAYWXC010000083.1:0-3513 GCA_964462345.1 Microcaldota archaeon
ATAGTATCTCAGCTTCTAACATTAATGGATGGGATGCCTCCGAGAGGCCAAGTCATAGTTATTGCAGCTACGAATAGGCCGGATGCGATAGATAGCGCATTGAGAAGGCCTGGAAGGTTTGATAGGGAAATAGAGATAGAAGTGCCATCAAGGAATGCGAGAAAGGAGATATTGCAGATACACACAAGAAACATGCCTTTGGAAAAGGATGTTGACATAGATGAATTGGCAAATATAACACATGGATACACTGGAGCGGACCTTAATGCACTCGTGAGGGAGGCTGCCATGTCCAAGCTAAGAAGCGTGCTGCCAAAGATAATCAATAACAAGGAGATACCAGAAAGCCTTCTTGCAGACCTCACAGTTTCAAAAGAGAATTTCTATGATGCTTTAAAGAATGTGCAGCCAAGTGCTCTGAGAGAGGTATTTGTAGAAAGGCCGAATATACACTGGACGGACATAGGCTCTTTGGAGAGAGTCAAGGAAGAGCTAAAAGAAGCAGTAGAGCTTCCACTTAAGAGGCCAGAAGCATTCGAGAAGATGGGAATAAGGCCTGTCAAGGGTGTTCTCTTAGTAGGAGCACCAGGAACAGGTAAGACAATGCTTGCGAAGGCGGTGGCAACAGAGAGAGAATCAAACTTTATCTCCATAAAAGGACCAGAAGTCCTCTCAAAATATGTTGGAGAGAGTGAGAAAACAGTACGAGAGATATTCAGAAAGGCTAGGATGGCTGCTCCATGCATAATATTCATAGATGAAATAGATGCAATAGCCAAATCTAGAAGCAGCGAGTTTTCTGTCGACTCCAGAGTCACTGAGAGAATAGTGGATACATTACTAACAGAGATGGATGGATTGCAGGAGCTAAAAAGCGTTGTTGTTCTCGGAGCTACGAATAGGCCGGATGAGATTGACAGTGCCTTGCTGCGACCCGGAAGGTTCGACAAGATAATAGACATACCGATGCCTAATGCAGAAGCAAGAGTAGATATTTTCAAAATACACACTAAAAGAATGCCTCTTGATAAGAATGTGGACATAGCAGAACTTGCAAATATGGCAGAGAACTACACAGGAGCAGAGATAGAGAATGTTTGCAGAGAAGCGGGAATGTCGGCAATCAGGGCAAAGAGAGAGATAGTCAAGAGAGATGATTTCATAACTGCATTTGATGAGGTAAGACCCGCAATACCAAAGGAAGTTGCGGAGAGAATAAAGAGGTTCAAGGAAGAGCCTGGAAGCATGTATAGGTAAGCTTCAGGCTTTGATGGTCATAAAATAAAACAAGTGATAAGATGAAGGTCGTTTATTCTGACAGAAAGAGCGGAAAGACAGCAGAAGCAGAAGTGCCTAAGGAAAAAGAAGCTTTTCTGATAGGAAAGAAGATAGGAGAAGATATAGAAGGATCTGTGATAAATCTTGATGGTTTTACTCTTAGCATAACTGGCCTTAGCGACGCTATGGGATCCCCATCAAGAAGCGAGATAGAAGGAACAAGAAAAGCAAGGCCTCTTCTCGGAAGCGGTCCTGGAATAAGGAATACAAAGAAGGGAAACCGGGAGAGGAAGCTCGTGAGAGGAAATACGGTCAGCTCAGAGACAGCGCAGGTCAACACCATAATAAAAACATATGGAAGCAAGACTGCTGAAGAGCTATTCAAGAAGAAAGAGAAGGAAGAGTGATCTTCACTTCTCTTCTGATTTTCCAAGCTTGTGATCTGCCAATATCCTATAGAATATTCGTGTTCCCATGAAGAATCCCCAGATTGAGAACATGAATATTATGTAGGTGCTTACTGTAAGCAATACCCACCCTGTCGCACTCATGTTGTTGAACTGGAAGTGCGCTATTTTAAGCGCTGGAAATAGGAAAAGGAGAGCGAATGCTGCACCGCTTATCGAAGCTGCGCCATTGTGTTTATGAAGCTGCTTTATCGCGATTCTTGATTGCACATGTATATTTCCAGAAGTGATTCCAGAAGCTATCGCCCTGGACTCTTCCTTGAGATCTTTTGAAGGATAGAATGATCTCTTGCTGAAATCCTTCTTAATGTCATAAGTAGGATTGTCAGTCAAACGCAATATCTTCCAGCTGTGCTTTCCGTAAGATATCTCCCAATGCGAACCTCTATCCAGAACAACAACCTTATCTGCCTTTTTGGATTTTGAATTTGATGCCAAAGATACACCCTTTATTCACTATAAATAAATAAGAGATAAAAGCCTTCTTGTTATGACGAATCGCTCAAAATCAGAAAGTAATATATAGGCTTGGCACAAAGATTATAGTATATAATTCTATTATTTAGCATTTTTCAGAGGATATGATGAAAAAACAGAGCGAATTGAACATAGGCACCCTCGGTCATGTGGATCATGGAAAGACGACATTAACGGCAGCGATAACACACACATGGACGGACAAGCATAGTGAGAGCATAAAGAGAAGCATGACAATAAAGCTTGGATACGCTGACGTCACTATACGAAGATGCGGAAAGGGGGATTTCTCATACACAACAGAGGAAAAATGTGCAGAGGGTAAGGTGGGAGAAGAAGTCAGAAGAGTTTCTCTTCTTGATGCACCAGGTCACGAGACGCTAATGGCAACAGCAATAGCTGGATCGAGCATAATTGATGCTGCACTCTTTGTGATATCTGCATCAGAACCATGCCCCATGCCCCAGACAAAGGAGCATCTCATGCTGCTGAACGCTCTTGATATTAAAAAGGTTATAGTAGTACAGACAAAGATAGACGTTGTTGGAAGGGAGAAAGCGAAGAAGCATTACGAAGATATTAAGAAATTCATAAAGGGAAGCGTGATAAGCGAAGCACCGATAATACCAGTGATGGCAAACAAGAACATAAACGTAGACGCGGTGCTTGACGAGATAATGAAGATAGATCTGCCTGAGAGAGATGTTAAATCAGATCCCGTAATGTACATAGCACGATCATTTGACGTTAACAAACCAGGCTCCAAAATAGAAGAGATAGTTGGAGGAGTAATAGGAGGATCAGTTATAAGAGGTAAGTTCAAGGTAGGAGATGAGATAGAGATCAGGCCTGGAATCACCTTCCAAAAAGATAGGCAGAAGAGAGAAAGTTACGATCCGATAATAACGAAAATAGAAGGGCTTTCTGTAGGAAAGGAGAAGCTTGATGAGGCGATTGCCGGTGGATTAATAGCAATAAGCACAGATGTTGATCCTGCATTTACCAAGGCAGACGGTTTGGTTGGGCAGATAGTGGGGAAGGTAGGAAAGCTTCCTGAGCCATTGAGCTCTTTCACGATGAGCTACTCATCTCTCAATAGAGATGATCTTCCAAAGCAATCTTTCAGGCAGGGAGAGCCTTTGATACTTGGAATAGGAACCGGGACAATGGTAGGCTATGTAAAATCCACAAGGAAGAATAATGTAGAGATAGAGCTCAAGCACCAGGCGAGCATAGACAAGAAAGCCAAAATATCTATCCTTAGAAATTACAGCCAGAGATGGCGGTTGTC
>CAYWXC010000084.1:0-3492 GCA_964462345.1 Microcaldota archaeon
ATGGTGACTGGAAGTTGCGATAGCCCTACTGTTAATAATTTCTATGTAATAAGCATATGCAACCTAGAGCAATTCAACCACAATGTCGGAGAACTTAACGTATTAGTTTATTATATCTCCATTCTTTCATCAATAAATCCGGGTAAAAAGATAAGTTTGGGCACGATATCCTTTACCATCGGGTTAAGCCCTGAAAATCTGAACCCTGTAGTAACTTTCTTCGGGCCTCTATATGGGCTAGTGTTCATAACTATAATCTTAAATCAAGTCCAACTTCTCATTCTTAGTTCATCCGTGCTTGTATTCTCGATATTAATAGCTATTGGGTTAATAGCCAGATCATTTGGGATAACAAGAACATTTGGCGGAGCCATGATCGCGCTTGCATTCGGAATTGGGATAATATATCCAATTCTCGCAGGAATAACATATGGTATTATTGACTATGGGATAGCACACAGTGGCATTAACATACCTGTACTTATAGGAACTGTCTTTGCATCTTATTCTGGTATAATAGCAAGCTCCAGCATAGCTAGTATTATGCCATCTTGGGCAACAACAATCGTAGTGGTCCCAAGTCTTGCAACTCTACTAGCTATCATCTATGAGGTGTTTAAGGACGGAATTCTAATATATGCTGGGTTCATAGGCATTGGGCTAACATTTATACCTTTGCTCAACTTTGTAATAATAGATACGTTTGTATTGGACTTTTCTCAAGCGATCGGTGAACGGCTTGATTTCATATCTCTTCTAACAACTTTGGTATAGGTGCAATAATGAAAAAGCCAATAATACTCGCAGCAATCTTTTTTGCAATAATGCTGTTAAACAATGTCAATGCAGATCTTCTTAGCTACTGCAGCACCGCAGGAACTGTAAATGCACTTGCTCCATGGTACTGCAGCCAGATAAATCAATCCGTAGTGAACAATTGGAACAAATGGGCTCCGATCGCCTTAATTGCAATATTGTTCTCATTTACCATAGCTACTTTGATCTTTTTAGTTGGCGTTATATTCAATAGTGATAGAGTAAGAACTTACGGGATCGGAGAGTTCTATGAGGCCATAGCAACAACCTTGATAGTCGCGTTTATACTTTATATCTCATCAACATTATTCGGTATTTTACCAAGTGTTGTTACAGGTCCTATAAATCCATACAATACTTCATTAAGCTACATAAGCCAAACAATCAACTCAACAGATAATGTCCTCTCAAACCTTTTTTATATAGAGAATGATGCGTATTATACCTCTGCAGTAACTCTTGATATTAATATTTATTTCCCCAAAGAGCAAAGTTGGTCAATACCAAAACCTCTTCAATATCCTCTCATATTCCTCTTAGTCAACCCATCAGTGACTCTGGCGATAATATTAATTGATGGGCTCATGGTATTGTACATAGAGTATTATCTGATATTATTCTTGATGTATGCATCAATACCTGTATTCTTAATACCTGGTATAATTTTCCGTGCCATATTGCCTACCAGAAGCCTTGGTGGGATGATGGTTGCAGTGGCTGTGGGTTTCTATTTAATTATGCCTATGCTCTTCTCTGTGGCTTTTTACTTCACAAGCCAAAGTACAATCTCTAGTCTTAACAACGCTGCTGTAAACCTTAATAAATTCAGCAACTGTGCGCAGAATCCTACGACCGGAAGCGTTGTTTGCAACTTCCCACAAGGAACTCTCTCCCCAAGCTCTCCTCTCGTCACAAGCATTGCCAACATAAATTCCTCAATGAGCGCATTTTGGATGTCTGTCCTTTTCTTCCCGGCATTGATTCTTGCAATAACCTACTTTTCAATACTCACCATAGCGAATCTGATAGGAGGGATGGCACAAACCTCAAGAAGGCTGACAGCAAACATATAAATAGTTTATAAATATAGTATTGGTAGAGAGTGTTTGCTTGGCGTTCAACTTCAGGAGCATAATATTCATAATCCTCGTGGGAGTCGCCGCGTTACTAATCCTCATAACAAACACACTGCCGCTAAGCGCACCAGTCCGATTTGTAGCAGCTATAATCGTATTGATAATAGATATACTCGCATTCTCAACAAGATATTACCTTTATCTTTTAGGCCCCCTATTCCGCATGAAAGGCGGAGCAATAGTTCTTGATAACAATGATCCCTTCATCATATCCTCTTCTGGAACATCAATAATAACAAGGAGTGAAGGGAATGTGTATGCAAGCACATTCGTGAAGATCCCTATTTACAGATCCTCAACCGAGATGAATGATGAAGAAAGATTAGACTTTTCCAGGCTCTTTGGAAGAGTGCTTACGCTATCAAAGACGCCAATCAAGATAGCAACTCAGATGTACATGGTTAATAAGGACGAATATATTAACAAAATAAAAACAAAGCTTAACGAAGCAGAGGGCAGATACAATGATGCACTCTCAAAGAGGGGAGAGAACCCACAAGCCTTGGACAGGGCAAAAGGAGAGGTAACGATGTGGCGAAACCTTTCAGACAGTGTAAGTGAGGCAAGATCACAGACTCTAGTTCCATTTGCAATGGTCACTGCTTCTGGTGGCAATGAGGAAGAAGCAGTCAATTTATCAAATCAGCAGGCCGATGAGTTGGCTTCTGGAATAAGCTCAATACTAGGCGTAACTGCATATATAATAAAAGGAGAAGAATTGTCGTTATTTGTTGAGCCTGATGCAAGGATACCTCTAAGTACGATAAGCGAGAGAATGAAGAATAGAACCGAAGGGATGTGATGCTATGCAGATAGAAGATATAGTGTATCTTGGTATAACGGCCTTGGTGGCCCTTGCTCTTATCGCAACTGCTTCAAATTATGGTGAATTTTCCATAGTGGTTATACTACTGGCAATACTCACAATAATAATAAATCTCGCAATAAATTATGCAGATTTCTTATTATTTCCGATCTTTACATCCCTACTAAGAATCACGATAATCCCTGGCAGAAACTTCATAATCCCAAGGAATCAGAAATCAATAATAAAGTATATTAACGGGCTCTATTACGCAACAGGGTATCTGACAGCAAACATATATAGCTATGTGTTTGTTGCAGAGAATCCAGAAGCGAATGAGGAAACAACTCTTGCGTCCTCTCCAGAGAAGTGGGAAAGAATAATAATGAGCTTAGACTTTCCATTCCGGTTCAATGTAATAGCTTCAGCACAGGACATACAGAGCTATAGAAGTGATCTTGAGGGACAGAGGGGATTCCTAGAGTTCCAGTTGTCTAAAGAGATGAAGAACCAGAATGCGAATCAGATGACCATAGAAGATCTGCAAAGAAGAATAAGCATAGTGCAGACAAAGATAGAACGAATATCCTCAGGTGAGCGTCCAGTTAACAGCCTTATGTATATCGAAACTACGGCTGTTGGTGTGAGCGAAAAGGAAGCTGTAGATTCGATGGAGAATCAGATAAATGAGCTACAGACTGTGTTCAACTCCTTCGACCTCAATATAATTCGAAT
>CAYWXC010000085.1:0-3446 GCA_964462345.1 Microcaldota archaeon
GGATCTATGACAGAATACGCAGGTGAATTCTGATTATTGAGATTATTTATTGCTGTAATTATCAGGCAATCGTATTGATCATACGTGGGATTTCCTGTCGCTATTGGATCTGTTCCGGAACAGCCACCGAGATTCCCTGGTTGGAATTGTATTGATCCTGAGGAGCTGCTAGGGTTTACAGAAGATTGGCTTGAAGAAGCCTTAGACCCTAAATTATTTACGAATGAGATTCTTCTTTTGAGGTCTGCTATTGATAAGCCAAAATTGCTTTGCGATCTGTTTGATATTATAAGCAGACCATTATAATTGGAGAAGAATTGGCTGGGAGTATCTATTGGGAATGGATCTAGGGAGTTTGGTGCATTGTAATAAGTCCATGGGCTGAACATATCATAAGATAATGAGAGATTAAGGTCGTTTGCTGTTACAAGAGATGGATTTGATACTATGTAATTATATGTAAAGTAAGGTAGAATGGAGGTCTGGAAGGTGGTGTAGCCATTAGGCGTAACTTCATTGAAAGGTATCTCTCCATTGGACACGCTTTGTAGCGATGTCGTTTCTTGGTACTGGTATGTGTAACTACAACTCAAACTCCCGACATTCTCTTGATATTGAAGTCCAGATGGATAATAAGAAGAACTGCTGAAGCTTGTCTGAAGATTTGTTGGTACATTATTTAGATTTGCGAATTCTGCACTCCATGTCCAGATATCCTGTTGAGCATATCCAGGCAACCCTTTGAAGATATAAGACTTCGATCCATACGCATTGCCAATATAATTGTCAACCATTGGAGAATAACCTAGATTCTTGATTGTTAAAGAGCCTGGATTGCTGAATTGCAAGTCGCCAACGATTGCGTTTGCATACTGGGTGTTGCTCCAGGATATTGATGTTGGCAATAAGATTGTTGTTGTAAATGATTGCGTGCTTAAGAGACATTGGTCCCCAGCAGTGTATGTTGCTCCAGAAACTGCGCCCGAATACAAGTATAGATTATCTGTAGGGCTAGCTTTTGGAATAGCCGGGCATGTTATTAGATATGGCGCATTCTTGTTATTGTAATCCGCTACACTGTTTGTTGGAGATGTTACAAGGCCTGCTTCTATTTGCTGACCAGAAAGCGAGAATGAGGAAGCTGTAGAGGGTGTTGTCAAAGTGTATGAAATTTCGCATGAGACTGATCCAGATGATGAAGATGATCCAGAGTTTAAGTTGCATTGATTTGACGCTGGGGCAAGAGGCGCTTGTATATTGTTTGTCGCGTAGTAACTCTGGCTAAATGATATTGAATTTGCATTTGAGCTTGTTGTAAATAAGTGATAGGAGACAGATAAGATTGAAAGTAGTGCCAATAATACAGTGTAAAATAGGGCTTTTTTCATCAGACCACTAACACTTAATATTTACTTTATCTATTATATAAATATTTCTAGATGACACACACGCGGTATTATAAATAGCAAGCTTTGTGATCATTCAATAAAAAGTGAATGTTAGATCAATTTAAATGTATCAGTATTTAATGTAATATATGCATGCGGAAGTTGATGAGGTTAATATAGGAAGGAGGTACGTTGCATTTGTACTGTGCATCTTGTTTGTCTTATCTACGTTTGCAACAAGCTTTTGGGGCGCGTGGGGCAACACACTCTTCGTTGCCGGAGACCTAGGAACTGTCTTCTTTTGTCTTATTATTATATTGTATGTGATAGGGCACTGGCATAATGTATCAAAGAAATCGTTGATCATTCAGAGAAGGAATCTGTTTATATTGATAGGGTTGGTATTCGCCTCACAGTTCTTTAATCTCGCAATAAGTGCAGGAAAGCCAGAGTTCCTAAATGTTATTTATGTGGTATTCGGAATAGTTATGGTTATATTAAATCTGCTTGTTGGTGGAGAGAAAAGATCTCCGAAAAGCAGATACTTGCCAGATTCTGCAAGGAGAAGATTATTCATGTTTTTATTAGTAATACTGCTCCTTGGAGACATTACAGCGCTTAATAGAGATATAGGATCTGCAAAGATATCCATACAGATAAATGAGGCATTTATAGCAGTACTCACATTTTCAGCAATAGTATTGTCATTGATCTGGAACAAAAGCAAGAAGAAGATCAAAAGGCGCGATATACTTATATTTATAGTGTTGGCGGCAATGCTCTTTATTTACTTATTTGATATATTAGTAGAAAGAAATGGAGCAAGTAGCGGCACAATAGCAGATATGATTATGGTGGCTTTGCTAATGTGCAATATATTTGTATAATGCAATGAGTTGGGCTTCTGCCATCTCAGAAAGGTTGTAGTGATCGTATAAACTTTTATCGTTTTGATTAGAGAAGAGGTGAGAAGATAGCACAAGTAGGGGCAGAGACATTCAAGAAGAGATGGTACATGGCCTTTTCACTCTCTTTGATGTTTGTTGGTACAACCATTGTAACAAGATTCTGGGGAATAGCAGATTACCGATTTATCTTTCCGAATGCTGTGACTGCGATAATCAGCATAGTTATTTTAAGGACGGTTTACAGAGGATGGGGAGAAAAATCCCTTAATAAGATGAAAAAAGTCAATATGCGGATAGTGATACTGCTTCTTTTGGCAGTTGTGTCCCAGATATTCGAGATGATATTGACCCTTGGAACAAACGAGATATTGATAGCATCGTACATCACATTTGGATTGATAATGGTTGTTATTAACATGTTTGTGTGAGATCATGCCTAAAATAAAAAAAGTATTGCCTGACTCTGCAAAGGTGAGACTATGGATATTTTTCTCATTCATTATTTTATTAAGCAACGCGGGATCACTTAACCAGGATATAGGAAACTCCAGGACAGCGATGCCTGCGATAGATGATGCAATGACAGTGATCCTCTGTTTCGCGATAATAATAATTGCACTGGTTTTTAACCATAAGAGAGTAGAGAGTAGATCACAAAGAGATAGATTTATACTCGTGCCATTGCTGATGCTCCTGATAGTTTATATTATCGATGCAACAGTAAGAGGCGGAAATATTATGGGTGCGGCTGCAGGAGATGCTGCCGGAGCGATCATGGTAATACAAATGATCGCGAACAGATTTATGTGACAGACTTCTCAGACGACAGATATTAATATCTGGCTTGTTGCCAGCAACTCCCTTTTATACCCTTGTTGGTTGCATTAGTACATTTAATCCCACAAACCAATCAAAATGTATATAAATATTTCTCAACAAACAATAGTTTGGTGCGTTTATGGCCAGCATGAGCTATTAGAGGCTTGTGTTTTGAGAGCTTATTTTGCTTGATGAAAAACGTAACATTCAGCCCAGCTTTTCTGGGCTTTATGTAAGCCCTATTGGCAAGGTCATAAACTTTATGAGATTGCATAATTGCAATTGATTTGAGGAGAAGCAAGCTTGAAGAAATTTAAGCCACCTAGTGGAT
>CAYWXC010000086.1:0-3388 GCA_964462345.1 Microcaldota archaeon
TGACATTGCCTTCAAGTGCCGATAGCTCTGCGCTTCCTCCGATGGGGAATGTAATTTTAGGTTCTGTATGTCCGAAGGAAGCATCAGCTATTACTGGCACTCCCTCAAGCTCTTCCTTTGTCCTTATTATCTTGTCAAGAAGTTCTGGCTTCATCTCAGATTTTTTCTGAAATCTCCCTATGATTACTCCAGCTAGCTCATCGCCGCCTTCCTGCTGCAGCAATGATTGGAGATCCCTATCAAAGGTATCTTGCTTAGTCCCTGAATCATCTTCAACAAAGAGGATCTTTCCTGAGAGCTCAGGCATGAACTCTGTTCCCTGCAGAAGGTTTAAAGTGCAGAGATTACCTCCTACAATCTCTCCAACTGCTTCTCCTCCCGATAGCACCTTGTAGCCAGAATTCTTGATAAATTCTCTTCTTTCCTGATCAAGGAACCACGCATCATCGCTCCACTCGTTTGATTGCTCGACTGCGAAAGGCTTCTCCTCAAATAGACATTTTTTGAAATATTCTATAGTATATTCAAGCCCTTTCTTCATGCCAAATGTAGAGAAGTGGGGTCCTGAATAATTGACCAATCCTGCAAATGAGTAAAAGGCATTGTTTAATATTGTCACATCTGAGTATCCGCAGAAGACCTTTGGATTACTCTTTATCTTATCGTAATCAATGTATCTGAGGAGCTGATTCGAGTTGAAGCCCCCTATGACTGTCAAAATCCCCTTAATATCTTTATCTCCAAATGCTTCCTCTAAATCAGATACTCTTGATTTAATTGAAGATGATACAAAATCATCTTTCTCCATCACATGCTCTCCAAAACTAATCTTCAGTCCCATAGCTTCAAGATTGGCTTTTGCTATATCTATTGTATCCTGTCCAAGCATTGCCATATTTCGTGCTGGGGCGACAACTCGTATCTCATCTCCTTCTCTTAACTTTTCAGGAATCATAAAATCTCCTTCTCCAATCTATCCATATAACTGCTTTTATTTCCACCAAAAGAACACCATTTGTCTATCATCCGACTTTCCTGTTCTTTCTTTTTATTGCAGAGATCTGATCATTTAATTCTCTGTCTTCATCTGTAAGTAGATAATCAAACTTGTACCTTAGAAGGCGCTCATTCTCATCGTTCATGAATGTATACAACATCTCGTTCTCTTTGATCTGTCTGCCAAAGGTAATGTCCTCTATTGAAACCGCAACACTATCTCCCTTCTTTGCTTCTTGGACAGGGGCCCCATTGTTCTGCATCTCCTTTATCCTTCCAATTATCTCTCCATTGCTGTTCATCATTAGGTAAGATGGTCTTATCTTTCCTCTCTTGACATCTATACCAAAGACTGCCGGGTGCGACATTCTGAAGCAGCTGTTTGGCAATATCAGCGCTTCTCCAGGAAAGACAAGGGCCTTCTCAGCACTATCTCTTTCCTTCTTCTTTGCACTCTCAAGCCAGGCCTTGTAATCATCTATTATCTTGTAAATTATGCTGCTTCTGATTATATCTACTGCTGCAGTCTCGCTTTCCATCTTTGCTTCATCATCTACATTAACATTGAATGCAAGCACGACTGCACTGTAAGGATCTATCGACCTCATAGAGAATGCATCGACTATATCCCCTTTGTTTACATCTCCCAGCCCTTTCCTGCTTATATTCACATTCTCGTTCTTCAGCAGCCTCGATATCGCCTCAAGCGTGCCTATCGTATCCGTCTTCAATATAATTCCATTCTTATCCGTCTCGAATACTTCTTTCAACTCTGCAGAGATCTCTTTTTCATAGTCTTCGTTCTCTGTTGAAAGAATCAAGGATCCGGATAATGCCTCTTCAAGGCCGCTACCGCTTATCTTGACCCCTGAAGCTGCACTTACAGAATCTATGTAATAGAACTTGCTTGATGATTCCCTAAGCTCTTGCAGCGCCTTTGGCTTAAGCAAAGCCTTAATCTTTGCCTTTCCTATGCCTTTTTCAGTAGCAAATGCTATTGTATCATTTACCTTAAAGGTACCGCTATAAAGTATAACATCTGCTGTAGATCCAAGCCCCCTTTCCTCCTTTTTCTCTATTATGCTACCTTTTCCAGGACCATTAACTTCTATATTTAGGTTTGCTTCAAGAAATCTTTGTGATAATCCTGTTGCGTACATCAGGAGCTCTGCAATCCCTTCCCCTGTTCTTGCGCTAAGCGGCACAATTACAACTTCGTTCTTGAAATCCTTAACTCTGTCAAATCTTTCACTGCTGAATCCAACCTCGCTCAATTTTCCAACAAGCTCATAAAGCTTTGATTCCAGCTGCTCAACTACCATTGGCCTTTGCTTTGCTATTGATTCTGTGAATGAGGATGTATCCTGCTTCATCCATCCTGTCATTAAATCTATCTTATTCGCAGCAACTATGAAGGGTGTCTTGTATTCTTTGAGTATCTCTATGGCCTCATATGTCTGCGGCTCGAAGTTTTTTGAGATATCAACAACAAGTATGGCAAGATCAGCAACAGATCCTCCCCTCTTTCTAAGGTTGGTGAATGCCTCGTGCCCAGGCGTATCTATGAAAAGCAGTCCAGGAATAGTGATCTTTGCGCCCATCTTCTTCAAAAGAGGGCCGCATATCCTCTCTATTACTTCGATGGGTACCTCACTAGCACCAATATGTTGGGTAATGCCTCCGGCTTCCTTGTTGGTTATTGCTGTATTTCTTATCTTGTCAAGAAGCGAAGTTTTCCCATGATCTACATGGCCCATTACAACTATTATTGGCTGCCTTATCATGAATATCACTATGCCTGCATATACTAGGTAAACCGAATAATAATATAATGGTTGCAGTTACTCCATTCAATTATATTGAGTTATGCAAAGGTGCCTTTGCATATCACTTTGCTCTTTCTCCAAGGCCAATGTCATCATGCTTGCTCTTTTTCCTAAGTAATCCACCAAAATCTCCCTTTTTGGTCTGCCCTCCTTTTTCGCATATCTTTCTTAAGACTTCAAGCCCCTTCATGCTTCTCTGAAAATCTATAGCCTTGCTTCTAACTGCTTTCATCACATTACCCGCATAAAATTCAGTTGCCTGATATCTCACAAGCAGTTATATATTGCCTTCTTTGATATTTAATATTTTCCAAGAGCTGGCTTTGTCGGAATCCTCTAATCGACTAAAAGAAGGGGTGTTTTAATCCACCATCATTCTGATTTTTGGCGATCAAGATGATGAGAGAATATGTCACGAAAGTTTATAGAAGCATGTCTGAAAGTTGCGAAAAGGTACTTCTAATCACATTCTAGTAAATTTTCAGAGAAGATGTAAACGCAACAGCAACTGACCGCTTCCGTATGCTTGACGAAAGAGACAAGAAGACCCACAGAATGTCTCGATT
>CAYWXC010000087.1:0-3377 GCA_964462345.1 Microcaldota archaeon
ACAATCGCAATTAAGGGATTCACAAAGAATACTGCGATTACAAACCCACTTAAAAAGTACGCAAGGGTACCCGCAATGCTCTTTTTCTCATTATAGGGTAACTTTGGCTTGCCGAATATCACTCCAACAATCGATGCAAGCGAATCGCTTATGAAAAGAAATCCAAATATTACGAGAAGGTAAGGTAAGCTAGCGAAGGAGATCGCAACAAGTGAGCCGAGAGCAAGCCAGAGTGCCCCGTAACCAAATAAGATCTCTTTCCGCTCGAAAAGATAAAGCACTCTGGATACCATGCTTCTCTTAAATCTTATAGCATAGTTGCCCAATGATATTCCAAGCATTATGATTATCAAAAAGATAAGTGTTGCATGGCTAATATTCACATAATAAAATGCTGCAATGAATACAATCCCGGAAATTATCTGGAATACATCTCTTCTGATCTCCACCTTCCCATCCTTTTCATGGTTTTTTGTAACATTTCTCCGTATGCCTGCAAGAATTCCAAGAAGCAGCGCCTGTGCCGCAAATCTGATATTTATGGCATAATGCACAACATAAAGCAGACCGAAGAGCCCTAAAAGAACAAATATTATCTCGCTCCGTCTCTCATAGTTTATCGCCATAGCAGCGAACAGCAGAATAAGAAGAATCATTACTGGTGGGTTTGCATTCTCATAAGCTGCAATAAGCCCTCCAACTACAAGGACGATAAGAAGACGAAGATACCAATAGCGCTTTCCTAACTTCATGCTCTCCTCAAATAATATATATTATCCATGCAGCAAGTATAAATCCCGCAACTATAACAAAAGGGACAACCCTTTTCCCAACACGTATTACCTCTCTGCTTGCTTTAATTATGGATTCCTCAGCGCCGCTTCCCCAGACCCTCAAACCTTTGAAGACAATCTTTTTGTGTGCAACTCTTACTTCTCCAAGGTCTTCTATTGCCTCGTCTATAAGTTGGTCAATTACTGGGAGGATCTTTGCAGGTTGCGTCTGCCTGCCAAGCGCATTGCTTGCCGGAAGCGCAATGGAATTTACTGAATGTGTGTCTGTGGTGAATAATTCAACATCAAGCCCAAATTTCTTTCTAATATGTTTTATTATATCCTCCCTGAATCCAGGGAGCATGTTGTTCGAATCAAAATAAACCATGCAGAATCTTCTCTTCCCAAATTCAAAGATCGCAACGCTTGTAAATCCCTTCCCAACGTCTTTGTACTCTTTCAAGATATCTGAAAGCTTCATGCACGAAGCTCCAAATCTGAGTGGTGCCTCATTTCCTACATGCACAGACTTTTGTATGGCAGCAGCGTACATCTTGACATATTTGCTACCAGAATATATTCCCCTAAGTTCATCTCCACTCGCAGATTCAAATCTTGAATTATGCGCGTCAATCAGTATAACTTCTCCCTCTTTTCCAGCTATCTTCTCAAAAGAAATGCCTATCTCCCTATCGATATCTTCAGTAACTAATGGCGCCTTGGTCAAGGCCAAAAATTTCAGATTACCAAGTCCTATATTTATTACTCTACACGGCCCTGATTTTCCAAAACTTATTCTGCCCTTCACTTTCTTCCAATCACCCTTTCCGATTTTATCTATCTCTTTCTTAATCTCATGTCCCATCTCTCTTATCTGGTCTGAACTTGTGGGGTTGTCTGAGCTGTTGACCGCACCATGTAATACGAATGGCGAAGCACCATATGCAATATTAATTACATTGCCAAGGTACTGTGTAGCAACGCTTCCCCCAATCTCAGAGAAAGGTCCATAGTGTATGTCAGGCTTCACGAAGACAGCTTTGCAATCTTTTCCAGACTTAAATGCAACTATATCAACGTCAACATCTCTTCCAGTACCAGTATTTCCAAAGACATTTGTATCCTTGATGAAATTATAAAGCCACTGCTCAAGCATGGTGCTGAATATGCCTACTCCACTAACCTTCAATACTTTCTTCGCAGGCCTATCAAGGAGATAAAGTATAATGTAACTTATAGCAAGAAAGACGATCATTCCTCCATAGAGCTTAACAAGGGCTTGGTCAAGGCTCACTCCAAGATTTAAGATGTATACTTGTAACGGTATAAAAAAGAGGATATTAAGGACTGGATGTATTGCCGCAGTAAAGATGGAACCCTTTCCCTGGCCTATTGCAATCTTATTTATCAGAAACCAATAGCAGTACAGTCCAGCATTTATCACTATGAAAAGCAGATATGCTATCCTGTAATCTTTGAATAAGAATGTGGCTGCAGCATCAAGCATTATGAATAAGGCATAAACCCCTCCAGGAGCCAGAGTTGCAAACATAGCATGTTTCATCTGTATCCTTCGTTTCATGCTTTTTAGCAATATTGCAGTCAAGAAACCTGGCACAGTTATTACCATTATCCCGGATCCTGCTCCCAAGAGAACTCCAGTCAAACTAATACTGCCCAATATAAAGAATGAGGATAAAATGCCTGCGATTCCTCCGGCAATTATGAAAAGAAGCACCTGTATGGTAATTCTAGGTGCTGTTAGGTTAAAATAGTCTGTATAATGTATAACATCTTTAGCTTTATCAGCCATGTGAACCAGCAGTACAATTAATGTCTATTTTCCGAATCTTCTCTGCCTTGCAGTATAATCCATCAAGGCATAATGAAGATCTTTCTTGGTGAAGTCGGGCCACAGCTTATTCGAGAAGTAAAGTTCCGAGTATACTGATTGCCATGGTATGAATCCTGATAGCCTGTGCTCTCCTGATGTCCTTATTATAAAGTCAACATCTGGTATTGTGCTTGATATCAAATATCTCCTAAGAACATCTTCATTAATCCGTATTGACTTTGTCTTGATATCTGAAGCAATGCTCTTTATCGCATGCAATATATCGTCCCTTCCTCCGTAACTAATCATGACGTTAATTATCTTGTCTTTGTAGCACTTTGTCTCATCCTCGATCTTGTGCAGCGCCACTTTGAGATCTTTTGGGAGCAGGCTCTTGTTGCCAACAATCTTCAGATGAGTGTGGTTTACATGCAGTCTATCTAGGATCTCCTTGTCCTTTGCCGCTTTTTTATATATATTAAAAAGTATCTCCCTTTCTTTGGAGGATCTCTTAAAGTTCTCCGTTGAGAATGCCCATACTGTTACACTATTTATTCCGTAATCTGCGCACCACTCGCTGAACTCGATAAATTTCTTAACACCCGAACTGTAGCCTTTCATTATGGAAGATTTGTGCTTTCTTGCCCACCTTCTGTTTCCATCAGGTATCAAAGCCAGCGTTTTAGGCAGCATTTTAGGAATCATAAAATCTTCTCCAATATCAAATCTGGGAGATACTCTCACGCAATACTTAATAAATTATGCATATC
>CAYWXC010000088.1:0-3372 GCA_964462345.1 Microcaldota archaeon
CTGAATGTTGATGTTGCGTTAATCCCAATAGGAGGAACATATGTCATGAGTGTTGAAGAAGCCATACCTGCTGCAAAGAGCATAAATGCCAAGGTGATAATACCTATGCATTACAAAGCTCTTCTTGGAGAAGAGGGATCAAAGAAAGCAGAAGAAAAATTCCTTAAGGAAGTTAAGAACGCAAAGATTTTGGTGGAGATACAAGAACCAAAATATTCTTTTAATTAAATCTTCAGCGATGCAGCAATCTCCTCCGCAACAGCAAAAATCTCTTTTGGGGTAAGCCTGAATACCCTAGCTTCTCTGAGCTCTAGCGTGTCAGCTACTTTGGCAATCACCTCCTTGCTGATATCAAGCTGCCTGCTGCAGTCCAGTACCGCACTCCTAAGGGTCTTCTTTTTATGCTGCATTATCAACCCAATTATTTTTCTCTCGCTTTCACCTATCTTAACTCCGCGTGGCTTCATGTAGATTAATGACGAATCAACTTTGGGCATGGGTCTGAAATTTCCCTTAGGCACATCCATTATCTTGGTCACAGAGAAAAGGAGGGATGTCATAACGCTTAATTTTGAATACTCTCTATCTCCGCTTGGAGCAATCATCCTCTCTACAAACTCCTTTTGAAGGCATAAAACTGCTTCCATTCTATTCTCTCCAAGCCACTCAATAATCTTGCTCGAAAGCGCGTAAGGAATGTTCGCTATCATTATGTCTATGTTTTCTATCTCAATTTCCTCTGGGTCTGCCTTGAAGAAATCTTTGTTAATCAGCTTTAGATTCCTGCATTTCATTCCTTTAAGCAGCCTGTACAGATCCTCATCTTTCTCTATTGCGATTACTCTCTTCGCCTTTTTGCAAAGCTCTCTTGTGAGAATTCCATATCCTGGGCCCATCTCTAGAACGGTCTTGCCATCCGAATGCGCAGCTTCAGCCTTGACTATCTTTTCATTTATTAGAAAAGATTGGCCTAGCGATTTTTTCGGAGTGTATAAAATCTTTAAGTCCTGCATGTCTTCATCTCAAGAGATATTGATTAAGGTTAAGAACCCAATCGATATATAACCTTTGAGATTTAGGTATCATAATCAAAAACCGCGCGGTCGATATTATGAGGTTACAGTCTGCCGTAGAATTTCTCTCTACATACAGCTTTTTATTCGTAATACTTGCTGCCGCGATAAGCATCTTTCTTTTAATATCGACCTCTACTACAAACTTCTTCCCAGAGCAGTGTGTGGGTGCCAGTGGCCTATACTGCAACTTTGCTTCTGTATACTCAAGCAGTACATATGCGTATTCAACTCTTCAGTTGTCACTCTCTGATTCTCAGAGCACTCCAATGAATATCACTGGGGCGAAGATAACGATCAACGGTGGCTCTTCCAATGGCGAATGCAATCCTACTTTGATCTTTCCTGGGCAGGGAACCGTCTGTTTATTTCTTCTTCCGAGGGCTGAACCAATAGGTTACTATGTGCAGGGAAGTTATGAAATCAGCGCACAATACTGCAACTCTGGGGTATCTGAATTATCTATGCAGGGATGTTCATTCGAGCCTGGGGTGTATTCTGGTTCGTTCGCAGCTTCCTCAGAAAATGCAAGGGTGACTGCATTTACAGTAATAACTCTTCAAGGTCCAGACTCTGTGCAATTCATACCATACAATGCGGAGCCTATTATCCCATCAAACTTTACTATAATACAGAATGGGCAATTTGCTGTCTCTAACGCGGTAAGCGAACTGACTTACTCTTACGGGACTCAGAGCTATCAGGGACAGATGTATTATGGATACCCTACGGCAGGTTTTCCTTCTCTTCTTTCCGAAATGAATAATAATAACATTGCATGCAGCTCGCCTTACAACTCGATATTCTCTTTGGCCTCTACAGAACTTTATCTTCCTATTACAACGAAGATTGGATTTAACGCAACAAGCAAAGACGCCATAGAAATGTACTACAAAGCAGAAGGATCTAATGCATGGAATAGCATCTACGATGGGGCCGCGTGGAGCATTGTTGGTTCTCCACAAAAGTACACATACTCAAATACCTTATCCCAGGGATTTTATCAGTTTAGCGTAAAATGGATGAATTCTTGCGGAGGGGGTGTGCAGGCCATACAAATAACGGGCCTTAAGTGATTCATTCCAGCATCGAGCTACTTATCGCAGCAATATCCTTGAATCCATGCAGTTGTGCTCCTGCATCATCTTCAGAATTGAATATCTCTATACGAATTCCTAGCTCATCAATCCTGTCCAAAATCCTCTTCATATCCTCATCATTAAGTGAAGAGTCATTTATCATCACAATACCTATTCTATGCGTGCCCAATGCCTCCTGTATGTTATTTATGCCAAAGAAAGAAGCCCCAAGTCTGAGACCGCTAAGGAAGATGTTCAGGTACTCAAATTCCTTTTTGACATGCTCGCTCTCCAGCAGCTTTCCAACAGTCCTGCTTTGCATCACTTCCCGTATTCCAGATCTCTCTGCGTCGCTTGCAGAAGTATAAATTACCCTTTTGCTTATATTTACTCCCATGTTCTCTATATATTTTTTAAGGTCGTCTTTTGTGAATCCCGGCCCTGCAACCACGACAATCTCTATCTTCATATTCTCAATTGATTTTATTACATCAATGAAGTAGGCCTCTTTCTGCTTTGCAAAATCCTTCTCACTCATCTTTTTGCTAAGGTGGCTGTATATCTCAGATACGATATCTATGCCGTAGCCTTTTATGTATGCGAGGGTGGCTTTCTCATCATCCATCGCTATCACACCAAGCCTTGGCTTCTTCGACTCTGCAACAGCCTCCTTGATCCTCTTGAGAATGTAATTCTTCCATTCGTTTTTTGTTATCTCAAGTATATCCCCAGGAGCAACATTCAGCGTATGATAACTTCCCATCCTTACAAATTCCTCAGGCCTGCCAGAGAGGATCTTCCCGGCTATTCGCAGCCTGTCTGAATTCCTATCTATCTCTACTTTCTCAACATCAAGCTTGACAAAAACCTCCTTCTGCTCTCCAACATCTCCCTCACTCGGTTTAAATCTTCTATAGCTCTTCCCATCGACCTTGTCTCCCTTTGCAATTATCATTGCAAGCAGGTATAAATCGTCAAACGAATCTGGCTCTAACTTTAGTGTATTGCTAACATCATTGAACTTGAGAACTCTCATTCAAACACTATCAATTGATAATTATCTCAGATAGTATTATTAAAATATCAATATAATATTCCCTCATGCTGCAATTAATACTTCAAATATTGCCCCAGAGTGTCGTTTCTAGTACGTACTACGGATTCCATTCAATAATAGCTTCGTACGGTTATTTCGGGATCCTCTTTCTGATGGGCCTCGA
>CAYWXC010000089.1:0-3293 GCA_964462345.1 Microcaldota archaeon
TACTGGGAAGACTATGATATGTACATAAAGATGAAGAATTACAATTATTATGGAAGGGGTTTCGACAATCCAAATTATGTTAATAAAGGAGAAAATTGCCCGTTCGATTGCGGAATATGTGAAAGGCACAAGTCTCACACCGGACTTGCGAACGTTGTGGTTACAAACAGATGCCATTTAAGCTGCTGGTATTGCTTCTTCTATGCAAAGGAGGGAGAGCAGATATACGAGCCTACGAGAGACGAGCTTAACAATATATTCAATGTCTTAAGGACACAGAAACCAATACCAGCCAATGCGATCCAGATAACAGGTGGAGAGCCTACTATGAAAGAAGATATAGTAGGAATAGTTCAAGATGCCAAGAAGGCTGGATTCGATCAGATACAGCTTAATACCACAGGAATAAACATAGGTCTTGACCCGAGCCTGGCTGTAAAGCTTAGACATGCCGGAACAAGCTGCCTTTACATGAGTTTTGACGGAGTAAGCAAGAGAGCAAATCCAAAGAACCATTGGGAAGTGCCAGCAACGCTTGAGGCATGCAGGAAAGCAGGGCTTGGGGTTGTCCTTGTACCAACAGTTATAAGGACAGTCAATGATCACGAACTTGGCGATATAGTAAACTTCGCATTAAATAACATGGACGTTATAAAAGCAGTTAACTTCCAACCAGTATCTTTGGTAGGAAGAATGCCTTCAAGGCTTAGGGAAAAGCAGAGAATAACAATACCTGGAGCTATTAAACAGATAGAAGAGCAGACTGATGGAGTCATAGCAAAGGAGGATTGGTTTTCTGTCCCATATGTCGGAGGAATAAACAAGTTTATAGAGGCCTTGACAGGAGAATACAAATATGATCTCTCAATACACTTTGCATGTGGTGCTGGAAACTATCTGTTCATGGACAAAGACAACAAGATAGTTCCGCTTACGAAGTTTGTAGACGCACCAGGACTTCTTGACCATCTTCAAAACGCAGTTTATGAAATGGATGGAAAATCGAAGATAGAGAGGAAGGTTATAGCTTTGAAGACGCTTTCCGGAATAAGAAGATATATAGATAAGGAGAAGCAGCCAAAGTCGATAAGCTTCTCAAAGCTACTCATGTCGCTGATATTGAAACATGACTTCTCTACGATGGGATCCTTTCAGCTAAAGACGTTGTTCTTGGGCATGATGCATTTCCAGGATGAATACACATATGATATAAAGAGAGTAGAAAAGTGTGATATACATTATGCAATGCCTGATGGGAGAGTGTTACCTTTCTGTACATTCAATGTATTCCCAGAGGTTTACAGAGACAAGATACAGAGGCAGTACAGCATACCATCAAAAGAATGGCAGTCGATGCACCCAGAGTGGGGCTATTCAAAGGATAAATACCACAGAGATGTTAAAGCCCTTGAAAACAGTGATCCTTACAAGAAGGTTTACAAGGAAAGCGTTGATTACTTCCATCTTCCAATAAACAGGGCTGGGGCAAGAATACCGCGAAAGGCAGTTGCAGATGAGATAAAAGTGCCAATAAGGATGACTGCTTCTGGAAGCACAGTAAGCAAAGCTGAGAGCTCTCACGAGCATGGAAATTCTTCTTGTGGGTGCGGAAACGCAGGATCGTCTTGTGGATGTGGAAAGGGAGAAAGCGAATCCAACTCTTCCTGCGGATGCGGAGGATCTTGTGGATGTTAAAGTTGTTAATCAGGTGTATTAATGGATCGAAGAGACAACACCACTACTGAAAATGCATATCTTAAAGATTTGCAGCAGCAGGACGCTTATGACTACACAAAGGATTTTGTCAAGACAGAGGATGGAAAGGTTTACAGAGTTCCTTATAAAACAGTCAAAGAGGTAGTCTTTACAAACGTTAGCAAGGACGACCTCATAGATATAGAGCATTGTGCAAGAGTACAGTATAGACTACTCCTTCAGGAATCGGTATTGAGGGCAAAAATAGAATTTGTTTGGAGAAGAATAACGATAACATATAATCCAGCAGGAGCAGATAATGGAAAAGAGAAGATAAGCCTGCAAGGCCTTATTGATTTCCTAGCAGGTGAAGGCATACATGTGGACCAAAACAGCCTGCAGGAGAGAAATTGTGATTATTATAAAGAGATATTCCATTATCAATTCAACCCGCCTTCGATAAGAGAGCGCCCCCCTTACTCGTATTCTCCAGAACAGTGGAAGAGCATGAAAGAAACATGGGAGAAGAGAAGGGACGAAGGAGATCAGGAGAAGAGAAGGAAGTTTATGGAATGGCAGGATGATTACGCTAAATCACATACAGATTTCGTTGGAGACTTACCAACCAATTTCCCAGAAAAAAAGGAGTTGACATTCAAGGAAAAGTTATTTGGATCAAAGAAAAAGGGGGAGAAGGGTTTCTGGTTCCACGGCGTATAAAATTAGAGACTTGTTTTTATGCCCTGATATATTGTTAGGACATATCCTGCCTGTGCGTCGTCTTTTGGTATACCCATAGCCATTGCTATATTTCCAATTTTCTCAGAATTAGGTACGGAGTTTATTGAGAGAAGGAAGAATAATGGAGGCACATACATTAGGGCATTTCCATAATTAAGGTTTGTGACAAATTCCATCATCTTTTCATCAGGTTTTATTCCCAATGCTTCGACTATTGCACGAACATTTGCCTTGAATGCATTGGAATCTGTCTGCCCAAGGTCTTTTCCAAGAAGTGCAAGCTCTGCGGTTGCAG
Source organism: Microcaldota archaeon (assembly GCA_964462345.1). Lineage (GTDB taxonomy): Archaea > Micrarchaeota > Micrarchaeia > Micrarchaeales > CABMGC01 > JAMCSO01. The sequence continues at coordinate 2,732 of CAYWXC010000089.1, forward strand.
TCAGATAAGGAATGAGATCCTTTATGTATGAAATGGTATCTTTTCTCTCGAATGTCCTATCAAGTTCCATGTTTGTCAGCCGAGACACCATCTTTGCAACATCTTCGATTGAATTTTCAATCTTTTCATGTATGGAGCCGGACTCAGGCGCTTTTCCAGTAGAGGCTTCCTTCTCCTTATATTTTATCAGGACTTTTGATGCCGCTTCCCTGTTTGCTTTTATGTTTATCGAACTTAGAACCTTGACCATTTCTTCTTCCGTTACGTCCAGGCCATTGACCTTAAGCAGATAAGCAGTAGGTATATATGGGAGAAGTTCCGCTATCTGTATCGATGCTGCGAAATCCACGAGCCTCTGGTTCGGAGAGAGACCAGCTGCTGAGATGATTCTCCCTATGCTCTCTTTGTTTACGGGTTTCATCTCGAATGCGAGCATGATTATTGAGGAGATGTATATGGTGGCTTCTTCTTCTAGTTTTTTGCCGCCGATCTTAAGCATGATCTTTGTTGGCAGACTGCTCTCTGAGATGGTTTTTTCTATCTCGTCAGTGATCACTTTTGC
>CAYWXC010000090.1:0-3268 GCA_964462345.1 Microcaldota archaeon
GGAAGTATTAAGAGATAATGAAGGGTTCTTTATTGCATACTGCCTTGAATTTGTTAATACCACACCTATGCTTGAAAAGGAAGAATTGGAACCAAAGACAAATGATTGGCAATAAAAATCTTGAGAGGAAATCGCACAGATCTCTGGAGCGCTGGTGGAAGGAGCGAGAACGAAGAAATAAAGCACTGCGATCATTATTACTATTATAAGAACAGCCCATCCGTATGTGGCTATGTACTCTGTAGCGGATTGGGCTTTGCTGCTGCCACCTGATCCGAATTGAAAAGAGGGTGTTGAACCTAATTTTAACTTGTGTAAAGACTGTTTATCCCGCATAAAAGTATATGCTATGATATATTTATAAATATAGAGCTATTGATATCAAATGCTAATTAACAATAAGATAGTACTAATAAGTGATTTTATGAATAGGCTAGATGCAGGGAAAGATGCTCCGAAAAAAGTGAATGCATTTATAGAGATACCAAAAGATAGCAATGTGAAATATGAAATTGATGAGGAGACAGGCATATTGAGAGTGGATAGAATACTGCACACTGCAATGGTTTATCCATATAATTATGGTTTTGTTGCCGGAACAAAAGGAGAAGATGGAGATCCATTAGATATAATGGTTATAAGTAAGGGCAAATTTCTACCGAATACGGTGATTTCCGTCAGGCCAATAGGCTTACTGCTAATGAAGGATGAAGAAGGCGTTGATACTAAGATAATGTCTGTACCTTCAGAAAAGATAGATCCTGATTATAAAGATGTAAAGGATATATCTGATCTTACGGAGCATGACAGAAATATGATGGCACATTTCTTCTCTTATTATAAGAGCCTGGAGCCAGGCAAATGGGCAGAAGTGTCTGGATGGGAAGGTGCTGAAAAGGCTTACAAAGAGATCGAAAACGCCATAGCGAGGGCGAAGAGCGATTAATCAAGGATCTTCTTTATTGAGAATGAGCCTGGAGGAAGATGTTGCATTATATGATCAAGATCATCATATTTGAAAGCCTTTGCGATCTCTTTTGCAGCATCCGACTTCTTTATTCTTCCAGGCTTTAGCAGCAGGTACTTTTTAATCCCCAGTGCCTTACACGTGCTTAAGGGGGTTATGCTAATACTGACTGATTTCTCTTCTGTTTTTTCTTCCCTAACAAATGCGGCAAGCTCAAGGGGCATGTGTCTATGCCACATTCGTTCGCCTGTCAGCAAGAAACTTCCAGTGCCTAGCGATCCTTTTTCTTTTGATTTACTTACCTGGCCGCGTTTCAAAGAGTATACATCAACGGAAGAAGAGCCCCCTTCCCACGCTCTTGAGAAAGAGGCAGCAAATTGAGCTGCTTCGTCAAGTATGTTAGGACTCGCATCAATTCCATCCTTAAGGAGGACCAAAGATGCTCCGAATATATCCGCATGGAAAAAGAGGTCTTTTTCCGTAAAGTATTTGCTATTGATTTCTTCATTCTGTTGTGCGCTTCTCCCACCTATTACAAGCATATTGTTGCTCGTTATAAACCAGTTGAACTTTTCATACCATTCCTTCTTGACAAGCTTGCGTAGCTCTTTTTCAGGAGCTCTTGATTCAAGCTCCTTGCCCAGTCTCGATTCGAGATCTTTTATCGCAGTCTCAGCTCCCTCTGCTTTCTTCCTCGCACGTTTTGCCGACTCGAAGTAATGGTTTGCATTCTCCTGCGCTGTCTTAGTGAAATCTATGTTGAATTCCATCAGCACTTATTTGAAGCCCAGAAGCTATATATTTAGTGCCTGATATAAGATTCTGTAAGTGAGAAGATGAAGAAAGATATTATGGTAGTCATATCGCATTCTGGAGATATAGATGGAATTGCAAGTGCATTCCTGCTTAAGGAAGCTTTTGATGTGCCATTAAAAAACATGTTTTTTATCAATTATGGAGAAGAAGACCTTGCCCATCTTGAGCGAGAGATAGCGAAGATAGCGAAGAAGGGAAAACTCTCAGTATACATATCCGATCTTAGTGCGGATGGAAAGAGCATGCCAACTTTCTCAAGGATAATAGATGTCGCTAAAAGATCAGGGGGAGAAGTTTCGTGGTTTGACCATCATCCTTGGGGAGAGGATTCGATTAAAAAGATAGCAGCTAGATGCAAGATTGCGGTTGTTGGCGAGAACTCCAAGTACTGTGCCACGGAAATTGTTTATAGGATGTTTTTCAATAGAGAGAAGTTTTTGGATACGCTTTCAGAGGTTGTGCATTACTCCGACTTCAATGTAAAACCAGAGGATAATAAAATATACAAAATAATAGGATATTACGCATTGGGCATTACATTTTATAATACATCAACGTCTAGAAGCATGATAGATAGGAAGATGAGGTCTATAGTTTCAACTCTTGAAGAGAGAAAACTTTACGACAGAAAGATCGTTGATGCCGCAAAAACGTTCGAGAAGATCAATAAAGATAGAATAAAAAAGATGATTAAAGAGCTTTATTTAATAGGAGGGAAAATTGCGATGGGATTCTCAGACGACATCCAGTCTACGCAAGCTTGTGTCTCCATAATTGAGGCTAGTGGGAGGGATATTGGTGTTTATATAAACACACGGAATGGGAAGGGACATATGAGAAGCATTAGAAGCAATACTTCAATGCTTGCAAAAGCTCTTGGAGGTAATGGACACCCACACGCATCGGGCTTCAAACTTGACGTAAATGAGTACAACAATTTCAGATCAGAAAGTGACAAAAGAAGAGTAATTGAACTCATAACAGATAAATCTAGGAAAGTGTTGTGAGTTGGATAAGCATTCAGGATTATGATTGATTATTAATATTTCTTTTCATACGTTAGCGTATGGAAGCAGAGGCTGTGAAGGATTGGAAGGATACTCTTAGAACAACAATAATAGAGATATCCCAACTTATGGCAATGCTTGTAGCAGAGGATATGGGAAGAGTCGTAAGTAATCAGGGCTTGCTTGAGAGATTTTTTATAAACGTAGATGCAAAGAGGGCAAAAGACGTGAGCATACCATACCTCTCTGTAGTACCATTACTAACATCCATGAGTAAACCAATATCCCATGAGTCGATACGCTCAATTCTTATCTCTGTCAAGATAGAGCCTGATGAGCGCCTTCTAGATTTTGCCGGCTCTTTAGATCTTGGCAAAACTGCCCCATGCGTACCTGTAATATATTTCCTTAAGGTCCTTGAAAAGGATATCAGCCCGGAGAATATAATAAAGGTGCTAAATTCAGTAGATATACTAGT